>DATNOY010000143.1:0-4536 GCA_036703495.1 Coleofasciculaceae cyanobacterium | reverse complement strand
GCTAACGCCAAACCATTGGAACGGGGTATGAGATTTGGGTACAAAGGTGCTGCATCCATAGGTTAGCCGTAACCCAGGTGCAGCTTTTTTTAACTGGCGCAGCATGGCTACCGTCAGCTCTAGGTCTTCCGGTTCTTCTCCAGGAATGCCTGCCATGCCGTACAGCTTCAGCGCACTCAACCCGCCTGCCTTGGCGTTGATCGCTGCCTGAACAATCTCTTGATCTTCTAGCTTTTTATTAATGATGCGGCGCAAGCGATCGCTGCCGCTTTCTACAGCAATCGTGATCGATCGCGAGTCATGTTTAACCAAAATTTGGGCCAGCTTTGCCGTCACTGTATTGGTACGGACGGAGGAAAGGCTAAGACGTACGTCATCATACTGAGGCTGATTTAGATGATCCAGCAAAGCATCAAATTCTGGATGCTGGGTCACTGAAGCTCCCAGTAGTCCTAGGCGATTCGTGACCTTTAAGCCCCGATCAATGGCCGGAATCAAAGAACTTTCCAGACTGGCTGCGCGAAACGGCAGGGTGAGATAGCTAGCCAGACAGAAGCGACACATTTCTGGACAGCTCCGCACCATCTCCACCATGTAGATGCTTTCCCAAGCTGCCTTTTCCGTCACCACGGTGGAAGCCGAAAGCGTGTTGCCACGATAGGTTTGCTTCTGTACTTGGGCTGGAATGGCAGCATCGATCGGCTGAATGGCCGTGATCTCCCCTTCGGGACTGCTGTAGGTAACGTGGTACAAACTGGGGATGTAGATGCCTGGCACCTGGGCTAAGTGCCGCAGCTGCGTTTGGCGATCGTCTCCCCGCACCTGTTGGTAAGCGTCGATAAATTCTCCGAGCAGCAGTTCGCCATCGCCCAGCAGAATGACATCGAAGAACTCAGCAAAGGGTTCGGGATTTGCGGTCAGTACCGGCCCGCCCCCAAATACCAACGGCTGATTGGCAGACCGATCGCCTGTTCGGATAGGAATTTCCAGCAACTCTAGCAAATTGAGGATATTGACGTAATCCAACTCCCAAGAGAGCGAGAAGCCGAGTAACTCTGGTTGAGCCGGCAGCGGCTCGTGAATATCCGTAAATAGACGGCTAACCTCTAGATCGCTGCGGGATGCTAAGGTTGCCCAGACCACCTGATAGCCCAGGCTAGTAATTCCCACACTGTATTCATTGGGAAAAGCAAAAATTGTGGCGATCGCGTCCCTATTGGGGGTAGCAGGCGTAAATAAGAGGTGTTCGGCAGCAAAAGCAGAAGTCACAGGCAGCTTGGGAAAGGGTGTCAAAGTAGTTCGGCGGAGCGAAGCCCCCTTCAGCCTAACATTTACCTCTAGCTTAAGAGCTTAGCAGTCGGTCATCCCCGCAGTTGCAGTAGAACAGCCTGTAGTAGAACAGCCTGCAGCAAAACAGTCCGCATATTCCCGGAATGCGTTTTCAATGCTTGTGTAATAAATAATTGAGAAGTTCATCATATCCACTATAGGGTTTTACTGTTTTTTCATATACACCTAGATATAGGGATCAAACACCTTTACTGGATTGAGTACCTGTTTATGTAGTTCAGCAGATAGTTCGGCAGTAAGGATTTTCAGGTCAACTGGGTAGAAGGTTGCTTGTGATCTGAAATACCAAAGGTAGAGACTCTTAAACGCAGTTCATCTCGCTTATCAAGATACCAAAAATTGTTTTATGAGGACGTTTGAAAAGTACCAATGGCGACCTCAACCGCCGTCTAATCCTCCTCTTTGGGATGTCCCTAGGGCTGAGACCCGCTGCCATCCAAGCTCTCCAGCTCTTAAGCTTAGCGCCTACGGCAAGCCCCAGAAGGGAGTAAATGCAGAGCATTAGATCCCTTTCAAACATCCGCTGCCATCTCAAGAACTTGAACGCTGGGAAAGTTCAAATCAGGGAAAGTTCAATTGCATCTACCGACTACAGAACACTCAAGTTTGCCGCCAGACAACACATATTTATCGCAATCCTAAGTCAGTGGTGAGAGCACCTAGGAGGGGGGCGGGGGCTTTGTTCAAAGAGGGGGTACTGTCTTCCCCTTTATCCCTTGCCCACCCATCCTATGGGGACTGTCTTGTCTTAGAATGCGCTTGAAATGCAACGATTCAGGGTCAATTTTATAGTCGGAAAGGTCACACTATGGTGAATCCACTGGGCGAGAAACACGGTACATTTGTCCCCTTGTCAGAGCGCTTTACAGATGACATTGGGAAGCTTGCTCATCCCCGCAAAGTTGAAGCAAATTGCTGGTTAGAAAAGGCAGCTGAGCAATATCAAATCCGTAATTTTCAGGCAGCCCTGAAGACGTTTCAACAGGCTTTAGAGGTCTATCGTGAGCTGCAAGATGTGCAGGGTGAAGGGCGGGCTCTGGGCGGTTTGGGGCTAGTCTATTATGCGTTGGGCAATTATCCTGAAGCGATCGCCTGCTCTCACCAAAGTCTAGCGATCGCCCGCAAGGTCAAAGATATGCCCACGGAGCGCCAGGCCTTGAGCAACTTGGGCAATTCCTACCGGCATCTAGAGGATTACCATCGAGCCCTGGAATACAAGCAGCAGAGTTTGGCGCTGGCTCACCAAACTCGGGATCGGCGAGGTGAGATGGCGGCTCTTAACAACCTGGGCATGGTCTATAAGGCGATGAATGATTGCCCTCAAGCGATTTATCACTACCAAAAAAGCTTAGACATTGCCTATGAGCTGCATGATGCCCAAGTTCAGGGGCAAGTGTTGCGCAATTTAGGTAATGCTTATCATGCGATGGCCCACTATGCCCAAACGGTTGCCTGCTACGAGCAGCTGCTCACCCTGGCGCGTCAAGATCCCGATCGGCAGGTCGAAGCTCAAATCTTGAAAAATCTGGCCAGCGCTTGCTATACCCTGGGCGACTATCCTAAAGCGATCGCCTATCACCAGCAGCGGTTAGCGATCGCCCGTCTCCTGCAAGATGTGCGCACCGAGGAACAGGTGTTGGAGAGTTTGGGGATTTTGCATGACAGCAAGGGAGACTATGAAAGAGCCATTTTCTACTACGAACAGCGGCTCGCCGTTGCCCAAGCCATGCAAGATCACCGCCTGGAACAACAGGTTTTGACTAGCCTCAAAACAGCCTGTTGCGCGATCGGGGATTTTTCCAGAGCGAATCGCTATTAATATTGCTATTAGTTGGGGCTATCTCCTAGACTCGTCATTTATTTTTTGTTTATTTTTGGGAAAGGGGCGCTGCGTTTCTTTCCCAAAGGGCATTGCTGAAGACAAGATGATTTGCCCTCATCCCCCACCCTTCTCCCCAGGGAGAAGGGCGCTAGAAATCTTGTCCCTCCCGGAGGCGAGGGCAAATTTTGTGGTGCATCCTTTAATTCAGCAACGCCCTAAAAATAATCCACCCTTAATTAAGCGCAAAGCGCTGTAATTTTGGGATCAGGCAGAGGATCGCAAGATAGCGGATGCGCTAGGGTTCAAAACTCACACCTGATCTAGGCAGATGGATTTACAATAGCTGCACGATTTATCCTTCTGCCCATTCTTGCCTATGCTGTCCTACGATGTGACCCAATATCCCTACTCCTCCGGTCGGCGCGTGATCATGGGAAATCGCTATGCGGCGGCTACAAGCCAGCCGTTGGCAACTCTGGCCGGCATGGAGATGTTTTGGGCAGGAGGTAATGCTGTGGATGCAGCCCTGGCTATGGCGATCGCCCTGACTGTCGTAGAACCTACGTCCAATGGCATTGGCTCTGATGCTTTTGCGCTGGTTTGGCAGGGGCAGCTGCAGGGGCTAAATGCTTCTGGCAAAAGCTCCCAAAGCCTGAAGGTGGAAGATTACTATCCAACCGCCTCTCCCAGCAGAGAGCTAGAGATCCCGCTGCTGGGCTGGAAATCTGTTACCGTACCGGGAGCCGTTTCGGCATGGCGATCGCTCTGGGAGCGTTGGGGCAAGCTGCCGTTTGAACATCTGTTTGCGCCGGCCATCCGCTATGCCGAAGCCGGATTTCCGGTTTCTCCGGAGACGGCGAGAGCTTGGCAGGCAGTAGAGTCGATCTTTGTGCCCCTACAAGGGAAGGAATTTCAGCCCTTTAAGCAAGTTTTTTTTAGGGGCGATCGGGCTCCTAGAGCGGGCGAAATTTGGGCTAGTCCTGCCCATGCGGCAACCCTGCGAGAAATTGCCAGCAGCGGTGGCGAAAGCTTTTATCGTGGCAGGTTGGCTCAGCAAATCGCTGACTTTGCAGCGGCAACGGGCGGCGGTTTAACCCAGGAAGATCTGGCGGCTCATCAGCCGTTGTGGGTGCAGCCCATTGCCACAACCTATCGAGATTTGACCGTTTGGGAAATTCCGCCGAACGGGCAGGGGATTGCCGCCCTGATGGCGCTAAATATTTTAGAAGGATTTGATCTATCGCGCTATCCGCGCGACTCAGCTGAGAGCTTTCATTTACAAATTGAGGCGATGAAGCTGGCGTTTGCCGATGTGCACCACTACATTGCCGATCATCAGTTCATGACGCTGCCGATCGCCAAGC
>DATNOY010000142.1:0-5719 GCA_036703495.1 Coleofasciculaceae cyanobacterium | reverse complement strand
ATTCTCATTTCCGACAACAGCTTGAATCTAGCTTAGCCCCATTCACAGTATTTATCTCAAATATAACGGTTAGGAGTACTTCACCATGCGAAAAATTGCAATTATTGGCGCAGGTCAGGCAGGTCTACATTTAGGAATTGGTTTGCTTGACGCAGGGTATGCCGTAACGCTGTTTAGCGATCGCACTCCTGAAGCCATTCAGCAGGGTAAACCAATGGGAACGCCAATCTTATTTCCAGACACATTGCAACTGGAACGTAATTTAGGGCTCAATTTTTGGGATCAAAAATCTGATTGTATACGATTTTGCAGTGAAGTATGCGACCCAGAAGGAAACGCAGTTTTAACGCTATCTGCTGATTTACAACAGCACTGGCAAGCCGTTGATCAACGCCTGAAGTTTCCTGCTTGGATGCAGGAGTTTGTTAGACGTGGGGGTGAGCTGGTAATTCAAGCCACAACACTAGAAGACTTAGAAGCATACGTACAAACTTACGATTTAGTTGTGGTCACTACGGGCAGAGGTTCTTTTTCAACGTTATTTGAACGAGATGCCCAAAAATCTAATCATGAGCAGCCAAAACGCTACGTTGTCTCATTAATCGCCACTGGCTTGAAGGGAGATTTGCAGTCATCTAAGGTGACAAATTTACCGGGTATTGGCGAAATCATTCAGATTCCTTTCTACGCGAATGGCACACTCTGCACTGCACTTGCTTTTGAAGCCTGCATTGGTGGCGCAATGGATCAATTTTCTCAGGCTCAAAGTGGGCAAGAACTGCTGGAAATCGGCAAAAAAGTGATTCAACAGTTAAAGCCTGACTATTATGAGGCGATCGCAGATCTGGAACTGGTGGATGAACAAGCCTGGGTAAAAGGTGCAATTACGCCGATTGTGCGTCATCCTGTAGGTCATTTACCATCCGGATCAGTCGTCATGGGCATGGGTGATATCGTACTCTTGCACGATCCCATTACTGGACAGGGAGCAAACACTGCTACCAAGATGGCACATCTCGTGATGCAGCGCATCATTGAACACGGTAATCGACGCTTTGATGCATTTTGGATGCAACAAGCATTTGATGAATTTTGGCACTATGCTCAGCCCACCCGCACCTTTACCGATTGCTTATTGACACCTCCAGCTCATTTGCAAGATCTGATGGTGGCAATGGCTGAGAATCCAGATATTCTGGCTGATTATTTACAGGGTCTCAACCACCCACCTAGCTTGGCCTCGTGGTTTTTTGACGCGGAAGCTGCTCAGAACTATTTAGCTCAAAAGAATGCGGTTTCTAGTGGCGATCGTGAACTCGTTTTAGCCCCATAAAGTTTGAACCTTGCCTAACACCATATTAATCAATGGAGTTATTCTGATGATTCATCACCTTTCGATTTCTGCTCAAAACCCTCAGCACGTTGCCCAAGTTCTAGCTGAAATTTTACAGGGGCAATCAACACCCCATCCTTATAGCTCAGGTGGCTATATTGTTTTTCCATTTGACGAATATGGCACAGAAATTGAAGTTTATCCCTTAGGAACCGAGATAGTACCCGGAGATAGCGAGGAATTACGTGCATACATTCAAAATACAGCTGCTCCTAAAGCTACAGCAACTCATGCAATGCTCTCCGTTTCCATCAGTACTGAACAAATTGAGCAAATTGCTGCCCGTGAAGACTGGTTGTTGCAACGCACCAGCTTCGGCTTTGAATTCTTAATGCTCTGGGTGGAAAACAGGCTGTTGATAGAGCTACTCACTCCAGAAATGGCGGCTCAATACGTAGCATTTACTCAACGAGAAAATCTGAGAAAATATTTTGTTTTTCCTGATAGCCAAGAGATACCTCAAAGTTGATAGATTGCACTTCACAAATAACCATGACAAACATTATTGACCAATAGAGTTTTTCTAATGATTCATCACATTTCGATCGCCGCTCAAAACCCTCTCTATGTTGCCACTGTGTTAGCAGAAGTTTGGAACGGCAAAGTCTTTAAGTTTCCCTATCCCGGTAGTTATGTCGTGTTTCCCTTTGACAACTACGGCAGTGGAATTGAAGTATTTCCCTTAGAGTGTGTCATGGTTCCAGCGTCTGATACAGAATCTAGCAAAGTTATCCAAATTCCGCACTCCTCTGGTTTCGTTGCAACCCATGCCGCCATCTCTGTCCCTGCTTCTCAGGCGCAGCTTGAGCAAATTGGTAAGCGTGAGGGATGGCAAGTTGCCCGCTGCAATCGCGGACCTTTTGATGTGATTGAGTTTTGGTTAGAAAATCGGCTGATGTTAGAATTTCTTCCCCCTGATCTGACAACTCAGTATTTGCAGGCTATTCAACCGCAGATTGCAGAGCAGGTTTTTGGTCAACCTGTTGAAGCGATCGCCGTTTAGGGAGAAGTAGCATGCATTTCATGTTCATCGAGAATCCAGAAAAATTTAACCACCAAGTTCTGAATTTTTTAGAGGCATCCATCTCATGATTACCCTATATACTTCACCATCCCTATGGGGATTACCCAGCATTAGCCCAGCCTGTCTGGAGCTTGAAACCTGGCTGCGCATGGCAAAGCTATCTTACGCCCCTATCGTCGTCACAGCAGCTAATTTTGAGCTTGCTCCCAAAGGTAAGGTTCCGTTTATTGACTATCAAGGAAAACTAATCGGGGACGCCAGCTTAATCATCGAAATATTTAAGCAAACAGAAGGCATTGATCTCGATTCTCGCTTGACTGCCACAGAACAAGCGATCTCCCTGGCATTTCGCCGGATGCTCAAAGAAAACACGTACTGGGGAGGAATCTACATTCGCTACAACATGGAAGAAAACTGGCGACACTATGAAGAAGTCGTCGCAAACATTCTTTTCCCTAATGCTTTGGAAGAAACATGGAGACCGTTTATGAAAGAGTTTCGGCAAACCATTCTTACTCAAATGTATAGCCATGGAATGGGTCGTCACAGCAGCGAGGAAATTGTTCAGCTTACCTGTGCTGATTTCCAGGCACTCTCAGATTTCCTGGCAGACAAACCATTTTTCATGGGAGACAAACCTACCACGTTAGATGCAACCGCTTATGCCTGCGTCGGTAATTTCATTGAACCGCCCTACATCAGCCCAATTGTTGACGATGTTCTCCAGCGATCGAACCTCTGCAACCACTACAAACGAATGAGAGAACAATTTTTTTCAGATAGCGTTATTAGTGCGTTTAAGCATCAACCTTGCATAGCATAGATTGCTTGTTAACCGAATCAACCTCATGCATCAGCTCGATTAAGGGAACTTTGGTCGGGCTTTTGTCTGTAGAAGAAATGCGATCGCGTAGCGTCCCGGAAGAATAGGATATCGCTGGCAATCGCTAATTAACAAAAGTCTTAAGTATAAGTGCTTAGTGTGTTAACGAACGTCAGGCAGGATTGCTCTCTTTTGTTCACAGGGGAATCAAGACGTTTTTCAGATGTTTCTCTTTAGCAGAATCTCTACGATAAGGACAGTTAAGCAAAGACCTAAACGCCAATAACCAATCAGGAGACAGCCATGAAACTCATTTATCGCGGTACCACCTTCAATTACGATCCCACAAATACGAACACCCGTCGCTCAGTTAAGCCCATCGAATTCGCCTATAAGTTGATTTATCGGGGACATACCTACCAAATTGACCCAACGGCTATTCAACTCACTGCCGTACAGCCAACTGAATATGATCTAATTTATCGTGGCGTTACTTATCAAGTGCAGCGAAACGAACAAGGTGATGTGATAGCGATGTCTTCTTCAAATTGTTTTAAGCAAAAAGAATCAGCTAATGCTACAGCGCAAAAAACTCGCAGTCAGTACTCAGTGGAGATGTAGCAATAGCACTGTTGATCAAAGCAATTGAAACGATGAATCAAGAAGGAAACCACCATGATTGCTGCCGAACACTGCATGATTCCCGTTGCCAAGTCTCCTAAAGAATACCAGGCTTATCGCATTAGTCCTGATTCTAGTAATAAATTAGCGATCGCCTTTGATCCGCTCAGCGATAATGTCTCGTTTACCTGCTGTATCGAAATATTTGATATTGGTGGCAAAACGCCTCCCAACCGCCACATGTATGCAACAGAACTGTTTTTCGTGCTCAAAGGAGAAGGGCAAGCAACCTGTGATGGCAAAACAGTGTTACTTCAAGAAGGAGATAGTCTTTTAGTTCCACCCACGGGCACCCACGCTATTGAAAACACAGGGAAAAGTCGCTTGTATACTCTGACGATGATGGTGCCCAACGAAGAGTTCGCTGAGTTGATTCATAGTGGCATACCCGCAGAACTGGATACGGAAGATTTAGCGGTGCTGCGGGGAAAAGCCTCACCCGTTTTGTGTTAATCACATTGTTTCAGGGCCTTTCAATGTTAATCGCTGTTCCTGAAAATCCTGGCTTCAAGCAATGATGCAAAATGAGCAGCGTACTTTCTAGGCCCAACCATCGGCAACGGACTCTGCAGCAAACTCCCTGCTCCAATCTGCCTCAAACCAACGCCAATTCAAATCTGAAGTGCATCACCTAGAAGGTTGCTGAGGGACTCATAGGGATAGTCTGATGTTTATCACAACAAAAGGACATCCCCATGAGTACTCCCAGCTTAGCGCTTCTGAACGTCATCGGTTCTACGAATTGAGAAATACAACCGATCTATCACTGCGGGCAATTGCCTTGGAATTAGGCCGCCATCAGAGCACGTTGTCCCGAGAATTAGCTCGCAATCAAAGTGACGGAGCAATCTATTTGAGCGATCGTGCTCAAGAGAAAATGCAAGAACGACGCAGTCAATCGAAATCAGCATTTAGCAGCATATCAGAGCAGTGTGTGGCAGAGATCAAACAAAGGTTGAAGCAGTACCATAGCCCCGAGCAAATTGCTGGGCGACTGAAGCGGGAAGGAGCAGCATCGATTAGTCATGAAACGATCTATCAGATGATCTATGCCGACTATCAGGGCTTGAAAGGGTATCAGCAATATTTACGGCAAGGGAGAGGGAAACGACGCAAGCGAGGAGGCATCAATACCAAGCGGGGGCAGATACCCGGGCGAGTGGGGATTGAGAATCGCCCAGCGATTGCTGATGCCAAAGTTGAGATTGGGCATTGGGAAAGCGACACGATGATTGGTAAAAATCATTACGGGGTGATTGTCACTCATGTGGATAAAGCCTCGAAGTTTTTAGTAGCAGGTTTAGGTGAAGATAAGACATCTGCCGAGGTGACTCAGGTGACAATTGCATTATTTTCCCAAGTACCAGATGCCCACCGAAAAACGATGACATTTGATAACGGTAAAGAGTTTAGTGGACATGTGGAGCTGGATAAAACTTTGGGATTATCTTGTTACTTTGCCAATCCTTATCATTCTTGAGAGCGCGGACTCAATGAACATACAAACGGGTTACTCAGGCAGTTTTTTCCCAAGCAGACCAACTTCAAGATCGTTAAGCCAGAGGCGTTAGCAAAAGCGGTTACCCTGATCAATCACAGACCGAGAAAATCACTGGATTACAAAACGCCTTCTGAGGTATTCTATGCTAAGAAATCAGACAATGATGCACTTCAGATTTGAATTGGCGAATTAAATTGCCTGAGGAATTCCTTGTCCATACAGCTCAGCATATCTTTTGAAGAGAGACATAGTTTCATGGTTGGAGATTTTCTCTGAACGGATTAATCCTTCTAAATT
>DATNOY010000141.1:0-2352 GCA_036703495.1 Coleofasciculaceae cyanobacterium | reverse complement strand
ATTTAGCCCCCATTTATCCGCTCCGAGTCACGGAGCGGGCTGCTGCTCTACCCACTATTCTTCAACAAGTGCCAATTGTTCAAAACCAAACCGTTGTGGGTATCGTCAGCAATGAGATCGACCCTAAGTCCATGGGTCAACTGCTGAAAGCCATTCACTACCCTCTGGCTCTCAACATCACGCTGCTGGATGAACAACGGCGGATTTTGACAACCAACCGCCCAGAGTTGACCCTATTTGGACAATTTGACCATATCCCAGATCACCAAACCTACTCACTTACAGATCAGGTTTATCAATGGTTGCCCCAGGGTCAGATGCCGAACTTTGGACGGGGCAAAAAGTCTTTTTATGTGCAGTCTACCTCCGTGGGCAGTCCCATTCCTTGGACGCTAGTGGTCGAAGCTCCAGCGGCTCCCCACCTCGATCGCCTGCAAAATTTGTATATTCAAGGGCTGGCTTTAACCCTGCTCATTACCCTGCTGGCTATTGCGCTCGCCAACTTAGTGAGCCGTCGCTTGGCGCGTCCTATCCTGCAATTGGCCAGCGTCACGACCAATTTGCCCGATAAACTGCTAGAACAAGCAAACATTGGCTGGCCCCGCAGCAGTATCCAAGAGGTGAAATCCTTGGTGAGTAACTTCAAAAGCATGTCCTACAGCCTGGAACAGCAGTTTCAGGAAATTCGGACTGCTAATGAAACTTTAGAACAGCGGATTGCCGATCGCACCCAGGCCCTTTTAACAACTAACCAGGAGCTAAAAATTGAGATCACCGAACGACAGCGGGTAGCAGAGGCTTTACAGCAGTCGGAGGCGCAGTTACGCCAACAAACGGTCATGCTAGAGCAAACGCTGAGAGATTTACAGCAAGCCCAAACGCACCTCGTCCAAACCGAAAAGATGTCCAGCTTAGGGCAATTAGTAGCCGGAGTAGCTCATGAAATTAACAACCCGGTGAATTTTATTCATGGCAATCTGCGCCCAGCTAAAGAGTATATCCACAATGTCTTAAAGCTATTGCGCTTATATCAGCAGCACTATCCTGCTACCTCAGAGATTCGGCAAATCATTGACGAAATTGATTTAGGGTTTATTCAGCAAGATTTGCCCAAGCTCCTGCAATCCATGCAGGTTGGAGCAAATCGGATCAAGGAAATTGTGCGATCGCTACGCAACTTCTCCCATCTGGATGAATCGGAGCGAAAAGCCGTTGATATTCATGAAGGGCTGGACAGCACGCTGATGATTCTGCAAAATCGCCTTAAGCCTAGCAGCAATTATCCAGGGATTCAGACTCTCAAAAAATATGGTGACTTACCGTTAGTAGAGTGCTTTCCAGGTCAGCTGAATCAGGTCTTTATGAACCTATTAGTCAATGCGATCGATGCCTTAGAAGAACAGTTTGATAAAAAAAGTTTTGAAACCATAAAAGAAACCTACGATTCTGTCCCTTTGATTGAAATTTGTACGGAAATGGTAGGTTCAGATCAGGTAAAAATTACAATTGCCGACAATGGTTCAGGGATGTCTGAAGAAACTCGTGGCCGGTTATTTGATCCCTTCTTCACGACAAAGCCGATTGGCAAAGGCACTGGCATGGGGCTATCCATCAGCTACCAAATTGTCACCGAAAAACATGGCGGACAGCTAACTTGTCATGCGCAACCTGGCAAAGGATCAACATTTGTGATTCAAATTCCCGCTAGACAGGCAGAACCGATTTAGGCTCAAGGAGATGCCAGATGCCGCTGCAATGCCCGGTGGCATAGAGGGGAAGGCGAGAGGATAGTCAGGATCGCTATCTCAATTTCAATTAAAGATTTTATAAAGGTATAGTTATATACCTTGCTAAACGCTGGTTTCTCTGGGAAATTTCTAATAGTAGCAATTAAATGTATAGAGATTTAATGCTAAACGTTCGACTGTTGCCTCAGAGTTACTCCCAGGACACAGCGATCGCCATTCTTGCTCTTTAGCCAAGAATTCGCATTCAAGCAGGTTGCATTTCGGTAAAACGACTTCTTCCAGGAAGCCGGATTTGCTCTACCAAAATTGGGAACACAAGGGTTTCTACACGGTCTTGCGTCAGCTCAATTCAGTCAGTTTGGGTTGCTGTCAGCCGGTCTCTGCACTCAGGGTTAGAACCGTGCCAGGGGGAATGTTCTAAATTGCTGTGATCCCCCATCCGGCTGAGAAAAACCTAGGTGCATATCTCTGCAATTTTCTCATCTCTACTCAAACGGGGATCAGAAAACTGCTCAAAATTATCATGCCTTTAACTTGAGTGCGGGTTTGCAACGTAGCTTTTTCGAACGCGAAGTGTTCGGAAAATTCACCTGCGATGCTTTTC
>DATNOY010000140.1:0-3517 GCA_036703495.1 Coleofasciculaceae cyanobacterium | reverse complement strand
GATTAAAGGGCGATCAGGAACCAACGCATCTGGAGCCATGTGAGCATAGATGCACACATAATTAAGCTGTTGCCTGTTATCGACCCAAGACGCCTTAGAGAGATTGCTAGTATACGAATTTTCGCTAGTAATATTGACAGGAATTTTCATCGCAGTCGCAAAATGCGAATAGAATTCTTGCCTAAGTTGAGAAACAGTACGAATTGCTGTGGGGGTCATAACGACTAAACCTCTTGGAAGAACATGAGCTAAATGTTCTGCGAAGGATCATGTGACACAGCTGATCACTTCCCAGAACACAGGCGGTAAGTTAGCACAGAAATAATTTCGCCGGGAACAAAATAGATCTCAATCAGCTCCTTGGACTGAAGGCGCTGCAAAGCCTGCCCGAGGGCAGGATAGTTTTTGCCAGTCAAGTCAAAAAGCTGCCCTCGGTTTTTGTCCCCTTGCTTTAGCGCTTCCAAGACAATGTCGTCAATAGACTTAGGGTCAGTTTCAGAAGTCAATAGCGCGAACTCTTCCTCCGTTGTTTGTGTCTAGCAATAGCTTTGCGCTTACGTTTTTCAATGGGTGTTTCAAAGTGCCGATGCTTTTTCATATCCGGAAAAATTCCGGCCTTAGAAACTTCGCGTTTGAACCGACGCAAAGTTGATTCAATTCTTTCATTCTCACCTGGAATCACTTGGGTCATGCGATCGCCTCACGAAGGGACTGTATTACAACTAAAGTACACTAAATTAGTTTGAGCTATTCATCAACCGGTCGTCAAAAAAGGGCAGACTCCTTGTCTACCCTTAAGACTACAGAGTTAAGATCATAGCGACTAGCGCTTAGTAACGTCGAGAAGAGCCACCCTGTCCTCCGCCCCAACCGCCACCGCCACCGCCAGAAGATCCCCGCTCTTCACGGGGCTTCGCCTTATTGACCCGCAGGTCACGGCCCATCCACTCTGCCCCATCTAGGGCCTCAATAGCAGCCGTTTCCTCCGCCTCTGTTCCCATTTCGATGAAGGCAAACCCTCTCAAACGACCCGTTTCCCGGTCTGTAGGCAGCTGGACCCGCTTCACGGTTCCATATTCTGCAAAAACCTGGGTCAAATTGTCTTGCGTAGCTTCGTAAGAGAGGTTGCCGATGTAAATTGACATGAAATACCTTCAGAATCAAAGAGCGTGGAGAGTTAGATCCGGAGAGGCATTTATAAAATGAGTTACACAACCGAAAATAATCCTTAATGAAACACTAGCACAGGATTGAAATATCTGCTCTAAAGTTAGAACTATGGACGCTATTCAAATCCTGATGCTGTACGCAGCCGGAGAAAGAGATTTTCGCAACATTGACCTGAGTTCAGCTAACCTGAGCAACGCAGACCTAAGTGGGGCAGATCTCCACAGAGCCAATCTTCGGCATGCCAACCTGCGCTGGGCCAATTTGCAGAACACTAACCTGAGCTGGGCTGATTTACGAGGTGCAGACTTGAGCTGGGCAGACTTGAGACAGGCAAACCTGGGGGATGCCAACCTGAAAGGGACAAAAATGCCGGATGGCTCCTTGCACGATTGACCTAGGCTGGCAAGGGAGCATTACCAAAAATTACAGCGCTTTGCGCTCGATTCGGTGTGGGTTATTTTTTAAGAAGCCGCGCGCCGCGCGGCTTCTTAAAAAATAACTGTGGCTGACGCAAGTGAAAATTGCTGTAAGTTGAGGAGAAATCACCCCCTCAACCCATGTTGCCCGATCTCCATCGCAGAGCTTAATTGAACAGCTTCGCCACTTTCACAGTCGGGGGCGGCAGCACCACTCTTCGAGCCAGTCCTAGCTTCCGCAGCACCTGAATTGACCACCAAGTCATATCAATTTCCCACCACTGAAACCCTGCCTTTGCCACATTGGGATAGGCATGATGGTTATTGTGCCAACCTTCACCATAAGTCAGAATAGCAGCCCACCACAGGTTACGAGAATTATCATCCGAAGGAAAAGTCCGATATCCCATCATATGGCTAGCCGAATTAATTAACCAAGTGCTATGCCATAGCACAACTGCTCGGAGGAATACGCCATAGATAACAAAAGACCAACCCCCAATCCCATACAGAAGAATAGCCAGAGGAACCTGAAGCACAAGGAAGTAGCGATTTAACCAGCGATAGAACGGATCCTTCGCTAAATCAGGAGCAAACTTTTTGTAAGCTTCGTAATCAAAAAACTCTGGACGCTCATATAACAGCCAAATCATGTGGCTCCACCAAAATCCGCGCCGAGCAGAGTACGGATCTTTTTCATTATCTTCCGTATGAACATGGTGCAACCGATGACCCGCCACCCAAAAGATCGGCCCGCCCTGCAAGGCCAAAGCGCCAATCAAGGCGATCGCATATTCCAACAGCTTCGGCACCTGAAAGCTGCGATGAGTCAGCAGTCGATGATATCCCAAACAAATCCCAATACTGCCAAACAGCCAGTGAAAAAATATCATCACACCCAGCGCTGACCAGGAGAAAAACCAAGGCGCAAGCAGAGCCAGCGCATGAATTACCCCAAAGAACCCAATGCTTATCCAGTTTAGGGGCAGCGGCTGTTTGATAGGTGCAGTTTCAGTAGAATTGGAAATCATAAACAGTCTTGAGAGTCCTTATTGAGATGCTTTCAGCAGTCAGGAGTCAACCAGAGCAAGATCAAATCGTTCAGCCCAATAGAGAGGAACCAAAAGTTACGCCGGTCTAAAAACACTTGCCTAAAAGTCCGTTACAGTAGGAATCAGATGCAAGCGCCACTTACATTATTTAGCTTAGCAACACTTGACCCTTATTGCAAGTGTCACTTGCATTTTGCTTATGTCTGCTCAACGCATTTCAACCCGACAGCGCCTAATTAGGGCAGCCCTAGAACTGTTTGCGGCCCAAGGTGTAACTGAGACAACCACCAAGCAGATTGCTGAAACAGCAGAAGTTAACGAAGTCACATTGTTTCGCCACTTCGGCAACAAGCATGGATTGCTTTTAGCCGTAATTGAAGAAGCGGCTGTCTTTATCCATCTGGGTCAAGACCTAGTGCAACAGGCCAGCCAAACCAGCAGCATTTATCAGGCGCTCAAAGACTACGCGACAGCTTGTTTACAGGCCCTAGAATCGGTTCCAGAAGTCGTGCGATCGGTTGTGGGGGAAGCAGGACAGTACCCTGCCGAAAACCGGGCTGCCCTGGGGCGGGGCTTTACAGAGGCCAATCGCTATGTTGCTGAATATTTTGCAACTGTAATTAATCGGGGGCAGCTCCATACCCGGTTGCCCGCAGAAAAGCTAGCCAGCTTGCTGAATGAAATGCTGTTGGGATATGCCGTGATTGAGTTCACTAGCGAATTCCACGAACTTTGGCGCGATCGAGAAGATTTTCTAGAAAATCTAGTCACCCTATTTCTATACGGAGCGATCATAGAATCCCCCACAGACGATCCCCCCTCTGCATTACCCGTAGGAGGGAGCGCTGAACCAGCCACCCCTGAAACAGTGGCAGATCT
>DATNOY010000139.1:0-5153 GCA_036703495.1 Coleofasciculaceae cyanobacterium | reverse complement strand
GGTGAAACCTTTGAGCTATTTCGGGGTGAAGAACTCTTCTACTGGCGGCACTTTCATAAGTATGGCCCGGTCTTCAAGACTCACGCTATGGGTCAGAAATTCGCCTTCTTGGTCGGGCCGGATGCCAACCGTCTGGTGCTGTTGGAACAGGCAGATCATGTCTCCACGACCCTGGGCTGGGAATTTCTCAGACCTGTGTTTGGCAATGGGCTGCTGTTTTTGGAAGGAGAACCCCACCGTGCTACTCGCCGCCTGATGTATCCCGCCTTTCATGGGCAGGCGATCGCCAGCTACTTTGAGACGATCCAGAGCATTGTGCAAGACTTTGTGCAAGATTGGGCAGAGCGCGATGCCATCGCGTTAGGGTTAGAGTTTCGTCAGCTGGCTTTGAGGGTTGCCAGTCGTCTGTTTATGGGCACTCAAACGGACGCCGAAGTGGGGCATACCAGCCAATATTTTTTGCAGCTTTTAAAAGGCGGGTTAGCCATTCTGCGGCTGGATTTGCCCTGGACAGCCTATGGGCGCTCGCAACAAGCCCGTCGTCAGCTAATCGAATTTTTGCGCCCAGTGATTGCCGAGCGGCAACGCCAAGGTCATTTGGAAGAGTCGCGAGATGTGTTGGGTTTGCTGTTGGCAGCAGTTGATGAAGACGGGAATCGTTTGAGTGAGTCAGAAGTGATTGACCAAACGCTGTTTATGCTGGTCGCTGGACATGAAACTACGGCAAATTTGCTGAGCTGGCTGCTATTTGAGCTGGGTTCTGATCCAGAATGGCGATCGCGCCTTCGGGCTGAGCAAGCGGAAGTGGTCGGAGATCAACCGCTCAGCCTATCTGCTCTGAAACAACTGCCGCTCTTAAATAACGTGCTGAAGGAAGGAGAACGGCTCTACCCACCGGTTTATGGCATTCCTCGGGGAGTCGTGAAAGACATGGAATATGCAGGCTACCGCATTCCGGCAGGGTGGTATGTAGATGTATCGCCCATGCTGACTCATCGCCTGCCAGAACTATACGCCGATCCCGATCGCTTTGATCCCGATCGCTTTGCCCCACCCCGCCAAGAAGACAAACAGCATCCTTTTGCGCTAGTGGGGTTTGGCAGTGGGCCGCACAGTTGTTTGGGGATGGAGTTTGCCCAGATGGAGATGAAGATCATCCTTTCGGCGCTGCTGCGTCAGTATGATTGGACGGTGACGCCAGAACGATCTGAAATTGCTCCAGTCTGGCAACCCTCAAAAATGCAAAATAAGCTGCAAGCCCACTTTAGGAAGCGTTAAGGGGAGGAAGTGCTCACAGGATTTTCCCAGAATTAATTTTTTCTGGAATGGAGCAGGGCTAACTTCTTGTTTTCTTCCGAGGCTGCAAGCTACTCTGGCTGGCGCTCTGTGATTGCATGACGCTGCCCACGGTCACATTCAGCTGATCGCCCATCAGCAGCACGAGCGAACTCATATACAGCCACAGCAGCAGCACAATCACAGCTCCTACTGCTCCATAGACCCGGTTGTAGTTGCCAAAATGCCGGACATACAGCCGAAACAAGTTGGACAGCAGGGCCCAAAACAGGGCCGCTAATACGGCTCCTGGCATAATCGGTTGGCCTGGATTCCATCGGCTCGGCCCGTATCGATAGATAAAGCCAAAGGCGATCGACATGATCAGCAATACCAAGGGCAAGGACAGCCAGTGCCATAAGCCCAGCAGCTCTGAAGCCATTGAGCCGCTTTTGGACGCCACATTGTTGACCAGCAAATCGCTGACAAACACCAGCGTCAGCGACAACAGCAGCATGATGATCGCACCGATGGTGAGTACCAACGCTACGAGGCGCGCCTTCCAAAAGGGTCGAGAGGCACGAGGTGGAATCTGATGAATTTGATCCAATGCCCGCATGGCGGCACTCAGCGCCCCAGAGGAGGCCCATAGGGCAAACACAAAGCTAAAAGAAAACAACTTGCCATCCTGACTGCTGCTGACCTCCCGAGCAAAGCCCTGCACTAAACCCAGCACCTCGGTTGGCGCAACTTCGCTAGCCTGACTTGCCAGTTTTTGAAAGGTCAGGGTCAACGGTTGAAATAAGCCGATCGACGTCAGCACTGCCAGAATGGCTGGAAAGAGAGACAGCATTGCGTTATAGGCCATTTCTGACGCTAATCCGGGGAGGCGCTGGTTGCCAGCTGCCTGGATCGTTTTCCAAAGGGTTCGCCCATTCAAATGCAGGAAAAATTGGAAGAACCGGAGAGATCGCATGTTGTAAAAATTACCCCGCCAACGTCACCTTAAACCTGGTCCACCCCTCCTTGCTCTCTGCTTGCAGGGTGCCTTGCAGTTGCTCTACTAGCTTTTGCACCAGCGCCAATCCTAAGCCTGTGCCCCCCTGGCTCCAGGGATCTGTATGGGGGCAGCGGTAGAACTTATCAAAGATTTTGGGCAGTTCATCCAAGGGAATAGCGGCCTGGTTGCTGAGCTGAAAGGTGATTTCAGACAAGGGGCTGGAAGAGACAAGCTGAATTTTAAGATGAATCGCTCCACCAGCCGCTGTATATTTACAGGCATTATTCAACAACTCTGCCAAAACTCGTCGTAGCATGGCTTCATTTGACTGCAGGATGGGTAAGTCAGGAGGGCTGTCCAGTTGAAACAACTGTTGCCGACTGGCAAAGCGGGATTGAAACGGCTCAATTAAGCTAGGGAGCCAGGTTTGTAAATCAATCGGTTCTAGAACGACGGGGCTGGAGGTGGCTTCTAGGCGCTGTAAGTCTAGCAGATCATCAATTAGCGTGGCTTCTCGGTTGGCTTCTTTCTCCAAAATTTCCAGATACCGCTGGCGCTTATCCTCATTGGCAGCAATCCGCAACATTTTTACCGCCATTTTGACATTGGTGATCGGCGTTCGCAGCTCATGGGAGACTGTACTGAGGAAATCGTCCTTGAGGCGGTTCAATTTTTCAAGTTCCTGGACTTGCTTTTGGGCCGTTTGATAGAGCTGGGCTTGCCGGATAGCGATCGCACACTGATTGGCCACCTGCTGCACAAGGCGAATTTCAAACTCATGAAAGATGTGATCTTCCTGATGAATTAGCCACAAATCCCCCAATACCTCTGGCTCATTGCTCTGGGAAGGCGGGTCAGAAAATTGAGAATCTACAAAAATGGGACAAGCTAACATCGCCACCCTGCCCCGGTCAGGGTTGGGCAATAAAGAACAAAATTGAAAATAGTGTCCCTGCTTCAGCTGCTCATAAATTTCTGGAAAATCATCCATTTGGGCAACCCGGCCCTGATAAGCCGGAATCGATCGGGTCGATTCATAGCGAATGGTAGAAGTGCCTTGATCGAGATCATAAAGGGCTGCATTGCAGCCACCCAAATTCAAAACTAGGCTCAGCTCCTTGACGGCCGACTGCAAAATTTGGCTACCATCCAGCGAATCCCGTACCTTATCAGTAATTCGCTTCAGCATTGACTCAAACCGCAGGGCCGTCTGGAGCTGGTTAGTGCGCTGCTGCACTTGCAATTCCAAATCGGCGTTGAGCTGTTGGGCCTGTTGGTATAGCTCCGACTGCTGCAGGGCGATCGCCACCTCAGCTGCAAGCTGCTGTAAAGACTCGACCTCATCTAGCTTCCAAATGCGCTCGCTGTTGCACTGCTGCACACACAGCCAGCCCAACAGTCGGTCTTCCCGCAGAATCGGCGCGGCTACAGCGGCTTTAACCTGCTGCTGCTGCATCTGCTGCATCAGGGGGAAGGGCAGCTTCGCCTGCTGCAAACTTTCAATCACAACTGGTTTGGCAACATGATCAAGCTCAGACCACTGCTGCATTGAGATCAAATCAACTTGGGTACGGGGCAGCGCCGCCCAATCCGGATGTACCGTCTCAGCGATCTCAGTGCTATTATCTGCCTTAAGGTGATAAACAATAGCCCGATCGACCTGCAAAAGCTCTCGCACAGTGGCAACTGTCTCGTTCAAGATTTCTGCAGAATCAAGAGATTGCCGCAATCGGCGAGCTAAACCGCCTACTGCTTGATGACGATCATAAGCATTAACTGCTGCTTGGTGACTAGCTGCTAAGTCTTCGTTTCGCTGGTGCAGCTTCGTTACTGTAGTTTGCAGCTCCGCCAGAGCCGTTGCTAGGTCTTCCAGCGAACTAGCTAGAGGCTCTTCATGAGATGGGGATGGCATGTTGCTGGCAAGCAAAGATATGTCAAAATCTTTTCCTACTTTAACAGCCTCTACTCAAGAATCTAAATTTCTGGTCAAAGCTCTGACTCTAACCTCAACCCTTAGAAGAAGTATTTAGTACAGGACGGCGGCAATGGAGCGACTGGAATGCGGGCAGCTTGAGGACAGGCATCTTAGCCGCGTGAGCGAGACGCTCATCTTGCCAACGGTCGCTGAAGTTAAGCCGAGATCTACTAGATCAGCAACTGACATCTTGTTCTTGACCCTGCTCAGCTGATGGCGCTTTCTACAATTCGCCAATGCCGATTATCTTCCACCGCCTGATTGAGCAATCTAAAAATTTGCCTACAGTGATTGTCGGTCTGCAGAGGCAATTCTTCGTTTTTGACCACCAGGTTCATCTGCACCTCGGCTTCCCGACGCCCAGGAGGATCAATTAGAATTTCCACGGTGACCAGCTTGGCAAAAGCAACACGACCCGGAATCTCACGAGCTACCAGATAATCTTCGGAGGAATAAATGATGTTGAGACTGCATGCCCGCAGTATCTCTGTGAGCAGCTGCCAAAAGCGGTCGGCCGATACCGCAACTGTAAATAAACCTGTGTAGCGAGCCATAGGCAACCCCGGGCAACAACTTTACATCCGTTTGATCTTACCCAAACGTAACTCTAAAACATAGTCAAAACTGAGAGGTTACAAGCTTTAGCCCTGCTCAACCTGAGCATGAGCCAAGTCTTTAGGTACTGCACCGGCATCTGCTGGCTTACATCAAACCCTGATATTCCAGCCTTGATGGTTCAAATCCTCTTGGAGAAGTAATGCGCTTTATTAATTTAAAAGATGCGCCTTATTAAAATGATGCACTTAAAGATGCGCCTTATTAAAATGATGCACTTAAAGCTGTTCTAGTGAGCAAATTGCTTGAAATAGGTTAGCAAACAATCGACAGGAGAAATGAATACTT
>DATNOY010000138.1:0-3214 GCA_036703495.1 Coleofasciculaceae cyanobacterium | reverse complement strand
GAATCTTCTGGAACGAGATCGCTATGCAGCATGGGAGCAGACTCTAGCATCTCCAAATCATCGGCAAAGTTGGACTCATTGGACATTTCCAGCAACTCTTCAGCGATCGCCGGCAAGGTCGAAACTTTGACCGAGATCTTTTGGTCTGGAGCCTTGGGATCAGGAATGCGATAACGGCTCTGAAGCAGTGGAAAGTCTTCTGAATCTAGCCGAGGCAGATGCTGCCGGAAGAAGCGGTGTAGTGCTTCTAAGGCAACCAAAACAACACCAGCCTCCTCTTCATAAAGCATCGGACGCATCCCTTCTAGCGGATGGAGATTGCCAAAGGCAGGGCGCATTCCAGTCTCCGCATAAAAGTCAACAAACTCAGCAGCAGGCTCTTCTAACTCATCGGCGTCATCAGCATCCACTTGGTCAAAGGTAACGAACAGACAATCCTGCTCAAGGAAAGCCGATTCTAAGCCTTCAGGTGAATCTCCAGCTTCAATGACCTGCTGCCGAAATTTTTTCAGGGAATCTAGCGATCGATACATCAGCAGCCCATATTCCAATCCCAACATGCCTAGGATCGAGACATAGAGCGTGCCAACGTCACCATAGTTGAGTTCAACCGAAATAATTTTTTCTTCATCCAGCAATTCCCAGGGCGCATCCTGCCAAATTGTCCGCGTTGCAGCCGCCATAGGCTGTAAGTATTCGGGTGGTAGTTCGGGAGGACGAGTTTGCATCATGCCTTGCAACCCGGCAAAAAACTCATCAATCAGCGGCAGATCAGGCGCATATTCCACCACAATATCCAGATCTTGCAAAACACCTCGCAGAAAAAATTGCAGTTCGCGATCGCGAACGATAATCTTTTGGGGTCGAGCGGGTAAAGCAGAGCTATGGGGATACTCCATGGCTTGCAGGAGCGTCCGCACGATCGCCTCCTGTCCCATGTCTGCAGGCACCATATCCATGGCCCGAACCAATCCTTCCGTTCCATCCATCCAAAGAATGCAGTCTCCCCGCTCGCTGCTTCCCAAGTCTGTATCCGACATGAGACCCGGAGCTAGCGAACGGCAATCCCCCTCCCACACGCTGGGAACTTGACGCAACTTCTTGAGCCGACGGCGGGTAGTGCCACTGAGAGCAGTCATAGAAACAACCAATAGTAGTAAAAAAACAATCGCGAACGAGTCATAAACCACCAACCCCACGACAGTCTACAGTCCAGCGGAGGCTGTGAGCAGGCTAGAGGAAGACAGAAGGGTTAAACGCTGCCGCGATCGATGCTAGTGCATGAGAATAAAGGTGATTCTATTGATGCTAATGCAATCCTGAGGGCTTGGAGATAAAACCTTAGGACGAATTCGCTACCATCAGAATAGGAGCTATGCAATCCCAAATGATTTGTGAGCAAGGGGCAGTGCCTCTCCTTAGAGGTGCCGTTTCCAAACCCTGATTGGGTTGCTCATAATTGATTGCAAGGCTCAGCAAAGTAGAAGCGCAAGGTGTAGCGATCGATCGAGAGCCAATGCTACAGTTTCGCATAATGGCTTTTTGTAGATTAATTAATTCAATTCGTTTATTCAGTACCGGGAGTTTCGAGCGCAGATGACACAAGCAACTCAGCCGCAACAGCGTGGAATTCTGATGTCCGATGCAGCCCTTCGCCATGTCATGGCACTGCGAGACAAGCAGGGCAAAGATCTGTGTCTACGAGTGGGCGTCCGCCAAGGCGGGTGTTCTGGCATGTCTTACATGATGGATTTTGAAGAGCCCAGCAATATCAGAGAAAATGACGAAGTCTATGACTATGAAGGGTTTAAGGTAGTTTGCGATCCCAAAAGCATGCTTTACCTCTATGGCTTGATGCTGGACTACAGCGATGCCTTGATTGGCGGTGGGTTTCAATTCACTAATCCCAATGCCAACCAAACTTGTGGCTGTGGCAAGTCGTTTTCCTAGCCTAGAAGTTTACTATTCTTAACCGAGGGCTGAGAAATGAGAGGGGTTAACCTCATTCTTCAGCCCCTTAATTTTGAAGGTAGTTCCCAAAAGGTAATGATTTTTTGTTGCGCGGGCTTCACCCACGCAACAAAAAATCGTCACCTAAAATACTGCTACCAAATTTTGGATACTGCTGATTTTGGGCACATTGCAGAGGGTTGGGGTGTGAAAGCGCAAGGGGCTTAACCTATCCCATCAGCTCACATCAATGCAGATGGGAGCTTTGACTCAACCTTGCCATAGCGCCTCAGATTTAGGATATTCTTCTAAGCTGTGCTCTTTTTATCCAATCTCTGAATCTTTTCTAATTTCTGGTCTTTTCGAAATTTAAGTGGCGGTTATGACTGAAGCAGCTTCTGTCGAAGAATTATTTGATCAAGGCTTGGAGCGGTATAAGGCAGGCGAACCTGTGGCAACGTTATTGCCTACCTTCAAAGAGGTTTGCGATCGCTCTCCCAAAAGCAGTTCAGCCTGGACTTGCCTAGCGTGGCTCTATCTCCTGGATAACAAACCCAGTCAGGCTCAAAAAGCAGCTCAAAAAGCTGTGAAGCTGAATCCCCAAGACCCTCAAGCCCGGGTTAATTTGGCGATCGCCATGCTAGAAACAGCACAGAAGGGAGTGCGGCAGCATGTGGAGTTGGCTGGGCAAATCATCACGGTAGCTCCCGAATTGCGCGACGAACTAAAGCAGAATTTTGAAGATGGATTAAGCCGGAAGCCGGATTGGAAGAGCCTGAACCGCGTTAAATCGTGGCTGTTTGAGAGCTAATGATTTAAAGCTTCATATTTAACCAGGGTTGCTTCGCGCTTATTTTTGCGAAGCAACCCCTTGATCGTTTGATTTGACTGGAACGAACAGGATTGGAGCCATGATTACAATCGTGTTTTTTTATGTATCATATTTAACCATTACTCAATGATTTTTAATAAAGAAATCAGAAATCGGGTGATAAGATTTGATGAAGTCAGAGATTAGCTATTCTCATAGCTGACTTTTTTCACCATTTTTTTAACACAAGGAGTTGGGGTCTATGAACTTTCACACCGTTGATGTCAAGCCAGAAACTCGTAATCACAAAGGCTTTTTCGTTGAACAAGGAGAATACAAGTTCATGGGGGTTGATCAGTCGGGTTGGGCGCTGATCTGTGTCGATGATGCGAGTTGCCACTATGTAGATCCAGACAATTTAGAAAATGTTGAGGAGTTGGTAGGGAGCTAAAC
>DATNOY010000137.1:0-2388 GCA_036703495.1 Coleofasciculaceae cyanobacterium | reverse complement strand
AACAGGTAGAGCAAGCCCTGCAAGAGAGCGAACAACGCTATGCTAACTTGGCCCGCATGTCACCGGTAGGCATTTTCAAAACCGATTGCAAAGGCGACATGCTGTATACCAACGAGCGCTGGACAGAAATTGCTGGCTTGACTTCAGAAGAAGCCCGAGGCAGCGGTTGGCGGCGCTCAATTCATCCGATTGATCGCGATCGCGTCACGGCTGATTGGTATCGCTATGTGCGGGCTCGCCTGCCGTTTCAAGCTGAGTTTCGCTTCCAACGCTCGGATGGCAGTACGACCTGGGTCGTCTGCCAATCGGTGCCAGAGGTATTAGACAACGATGAAGTGGTGGGTTATGTCGGCACCATTACCGATATCAGCGATCGCAAGCAGGCCGAGCAAGACCTAGAGGAAAGTGAACATCGCTACGCTACCCTCTCCCGCATTTCACCCGTCGGCATCTTCCGCACAGACGCTCAAGGTAACAATACTTATGTCAACGATCGCTGGCGCGAATTTACCGGGCTTTCAAGATATGAAGGCATGGGCAAACAGTGGCAGGAAGCCATCCATCCCGACGATCGCCAAGCTGTAGCTCACATCTGGCAGCAGATGATCGAAAGTCCGGCTTCTTTGGAAGTAGAATACCGCTATCTTCGTCCCGATGGCAAAGTGACTTGGGTAGTGTGTCAGGCGGTGCCAGAGTTCCGAGACAGCAAGCTGGTGGGCTATGTTGGCACCGTGACGGATATTAGCGATCGCAAACACTCTGAAGAAGCCATTCAAGCCAGCGAACGGCGCTATGCCGCTTTAGCAGAAATTTCACCCGTTGGCATTTTCCGCTGTGATCCTGCAGGAGCCTGCCTCTATGTCAACGAGCGTTGGTGTGCGATCGCTGGTTTGACGGAAGCTCAATCTTTGGGTTGGGGGTGGATAGATTCAGTCCACCCTGATGATCACGATCGGGCGTTAATGGAAGCGGCTCGAGCAGCCAAAGTTGGATTACCCTTCCACTCCGAGTTCCGCTTCCTCCGGTCGGATGGCTCTATTACTTGGGTTTTGGCTCAAGCCGTTGCCGAAACGGATCAAGCCGAACGGATCACGGGATATGTGGGCAGCATCACCGATATTACCGATCGCAAGCAAGCTGAAATGCAGTTGCAAGCCCGAGCGGAAGAGCTGACTCAAGTCAACCTGCTCCTGACTCGCGCTACCACCTTGCTAGAAGAACGCAATCGGGAGTTAGATCAGTTTGCCTATGTCGCATCCCATGACCTGAAAGCGCCCCTGAGGGCGATCGCCAACCTGTCTGAATGGATTGAAGAAGACTTGGAAGGTAAGCTGCCCCCCGAAAATCAGCGTCAAATGCAGCTGCTGCGGGGACGGGTGCATCGTATGGAGGAGTTAATCAATGGGCTATTGCAATACTCACGGGTGGGCAGGGCGCAAGTCTCTACTGAAACCGTATCGGTGAAGAAGCTTCTGCATGAAGTAATTGATTCTCTGGCTCCACCTCCCTCGTTTGGAGTGACTGTAGGCTCAGACATGCCCATCTTGACGACAAAGGTGCTGCTGTTACGGCAAGTTTTTGCTAACTTGATCGGTAATGCAATTAAGCACCATCCTCGGGATGATGGACAAGTAACCATTTCTGTCCAGGATTTAGGGGCAGCCTACGAGTTTGCCGTGGCAGATAACGGTCTGGGCATCGCGCCTGAACATCATGAAAAAATATTTGCTATCTTTCAAACACTAGAGTCTCGCGATACCAAGGAGAGTACCGGGATCGGCTTGTCAATTGTTAAGAAAATTGTGGAGACGGAAGGCGGCACGATTCGCGTCGAATCTCAACTCGGTGCAGGCACAACCTTCCGATTTACCTGGCTGAAACAGTCTGGGTAGCCTAAGTGGGGGGAGCGATCGCTCAGAGATTTAGTTATGCATCCTTTTGCTGGAAAAAGATTAAGCGGTTTTTGGGCAAAACTGCCAGCTCGACGACGAGGGGCAGTGGTGATTGCTATCCCGGCTGCCTGCATTGCTGTGACCTTGGCTAGCTGGATTTGGTCGCGAAACAGCACAATCATAGCCCAACAGCAATCGGACTCTATTGAACAAATCATCTCTGAGAGCAGCGCACTTTTGCTAGAGATGCTCAATGCCGAGACAGCGGTGCGTGGCTATGCAGTCACGACAGAATCCAGATTCCTAGAGCCTTACAAGCAGGCAGTTCAGCAGGTTCCTCAAGAGCTGCAGAAACTGGATGCTCTGGTTCCCGATGGCTCGGCTCAGGAACAGCGGTTGCAGAAGATGGTGCAGCTCTCTCAAACCGGGCTGAAGCTCTCAGAACAACTGATTACTCTCGTCCAAACTTCCCCGCCCACCCCGGAGCGATCGGCAA
>DATNOY010000136.1:0-5573 GCA_036703495.1 Coleofasciculaceae cyanobacterium | reverse complement strand
CTGTCCTCGGAAAGGTAAAACTCGATAGAGCGGGTAAACAATACTTATAAAAATCAGGAATTCAATAGAATTGAACAGCATGTATACCCCGACAACGTCAATACAGCTTTAACTTACCTCTGGTAAGACCTTTGCCCAAGTCAATGCTCTGGACTAGATAAAGAGGAACAGCAGAAAATTTCAGGCGTTCTGCCCTAGAGCAACCTGTGGGCGTCATGGAACTACCCAATTTTCGGCTTCTTCTGTTCTACCCCGAGGACTCAAATAGCTAAAGCGCTGATCTAGAAAATTTATTGAAACAACACAGGCTAGCGAAATATACTCTGGACTATTACTTAATAGAAGCCTAGATTACTCAACGCTCTGGTATAAGTATTTCAAGTTTGGTAAAGAGATGATACAAAGCTTGAATGAAGCTAAAAGCTGCGGTCAGCGCTCAAAAGTTCACCTCAACAATTTAACCCTGCTGAATGGCAGGCGAATTGACCAGCATAATTTGAATCGCTTCACCCGCAGGTTTCAGCGTTTGACCTATGGGGAGCACCGCAAGACTGTTGGTTTGGGCCAAGTTGATTAAGTTGCCAGAACTATGAGAGCCACCAGCTAAATGAAACTCATATTTGCCGTTTACCAAACGAGTTTGCCCCCACAAGTACGTTTCCCGCTTGCCGTCCGATCGCAACTCTTGGGGCGATCGCCCTTCCACCACAGCCGTTTGCCAAGCATCTGCCAATCCTGACAGTTTTCGTAAAGCGGGCTGAACAAACCGCCAAAAGGTAACAAGTGCAGAAACGGGGTTGCCCGGTAAGCCAAAGTAGAGAACGGCAGCGGTAAGATCAGCTGTTGAAGAAGGTTCTTTTCCTTCGGGCTTCTGATTTCTGTTAAAAGTCGCTACGGTTAGAGGTTTGCCAGGTTTTACTGCAACCGATCGGATATGAATTTCTGCACCCAGATCGGACAGAATCCGATCAACGTAATCATAATCTCCCACCGAAACCCCTCCCGAAGAAAGCACCACGTCAGCCTCGGCAATCGCTTGAGCGATCGCCTGTTTCAGGGCCTCCGGTTGATCGGGCACAATTCCTAAACAGATAGGGTCTGCCCCCAGACTGGACACTAAAGCAGCTAACGCATACTGATTAGAATCCACAATTTGCCCAGGCTGCAAGGGCTGATCGGGCAAAACCAGTTCGCTACCCGTAGACAAAATGGCTATTCGAGGACGACGGTAAACGGGTACTCGCGTGCATTGTGCGGTTGCAAGAACAGCGATTTCTGCAGCCGAAAGGCTGATTCCTGCCGGTAAAAGGGGCTGTCCTGCTTGATAAAATTCAGCTTGATGACGGACAAAGGCATTGGGTTGAGGAGCCGAAAAGATGGTGACTGAATTGTCTTCCCGTTTCGTTTCTTCCTGAATCACAATTGTGTCAGCTCCCATCGGCATCATCGATCCCGTGAGAATTCGGGCAGCCTGACCTAGCTGAATCGTTTTCTGGGGCTGATACCCCGCAGGAATTTCTTCAATAATTTTGAGCGTTACAGGAGATTCAGCCCGGCAATCTTTTACATCTTCGTACCGCACCGCATAGCCATCCATTGCCGAATTATCCCAGTGCGGAAAATCTAAACCCCCGCTGACAGGAGCTGCCAAAATGCGTCCCGCAGCCGATCGCAGCTCCAGAACTTCCACATCTTGCTGACTATCTAGCGGTTGAACTAAATCTAAGATTAGGGCTTCTGCTTGTTGGGCGGAAAACATACCAGCGTTACCCGAAGAGGATGACTTTATTATCCCTCTCTCTTTTGCCTGATGCAGCGCCTGCCCCATAGTCCAATAGGATGGCTCCAAGTCTAGCGGAGCGCGGCTCTCAAAACATAACCGTACCTCACTAGGCAGAGAACCGCTATAACATATACCAATAAACTGCAATTAACGAGTTTCCAGAAAAAATTTTAGAGAGAATATAGTGCTGCGTTCTTCAAACGTCAATCCATTGCTCCAAGCCTCCCCATTGCAAACACCCCATAGCGGTTATCACTGGCAGGGTTCCAGCCGCCGCTTTTTTGAAGGGTGGTATTATCGTGTTACCTTACCAGAGTGCAGACAGACGTTTGCATTCATGTATTCGATTGAAGATCCAATGGGTGGCCAACCCCATAGTGGCGGTAGCGCTCAGATCTTGGGGCCGCACGACGAATACCTTTGCCGAACTTTTCCAGATGTAGAGCAATTTTGGGCATGGCATCATGCTCTCGGGTTGGGGCATGGACGCAAAGTAAGCCGTGATTTGACAAAGCAAAACCCTAATTATTTAGAGCCAGATCAATTCGATCGCTTGATTGCAGAAGGCTACCAAGCCACTGCAACCTGGCATCAAGGAAAACTAACCGATCCCGGATCTGGGCAAACCGCTCGCTGGCAGTATGAGATTCAGCCGGTGTATGGCTGGGGAAATCCGGCAGGCATACAACAATCGACCGCGGGGTGGCTGTCACAATTTCAGATTTTTGAACCCGGCTGGCAAATTTTGATGGCGCATGGGCTGGCAACAGGCTGGATTGAGTGGAATGGAACACGCTACACATTTAGTCAAGCGCCTGCCTACGGTGAAAAAAATTGGGGCGGTGCTTTTCCACAAAAGTGGTTTTGGCTGAACTGCAATGTTTTTGAAGGACATCCAGACTTAGCGCTAACAGCAGGGGGAGGCAGGCGAGGTATTTTATGGTGGATGGAATCTGTGGCTATGATTGGCATTCACCATCGTGGGAAATTCTACGAATTTGTTCCCTGGAATTCTGAAGTAAATTGGGAGATACACCCGTGGGGATACTGGCACATGTACGCCAGCAATGATCGCTATGATATTGAGTTAACCGGAACGACTGATCATTCTGGGACGCCGCTACGGGCACCTACTGAGGGCGGTTTAGCTTTCTGTTGCCGAGATACAATGCAGGGCCAGTTAACCCTAACCTTGAGAGAGAAGCAAGGACAAAATTACAATTTGGTGTTACAAGCCAGCAGTCAGCTGTGTGGGCTAGAAGTGGGTGGTTTTCCTTGGGACGAACCTTGGCGATCGCAGCCATAGCGCTCACGCTCTCCATGGCATCATTTTCTTACAGATACTAGCGGATGCATTGCGAGATTCATGCGATCAGTCCGTCTTGTGGATTAGGGTGCGCCATACATGCAGTAGGGTGATCTCGGACTGGCTTGCCTTCAACTCAGGTAACGGGCAGGAGAAACTGCCAACAAAGTTTCTCTTTAGACAATCTCTCTGGAGTTACGCAGGCGAATCAACTGGCGGCGCATCTGCGGAGAAGCTTCTACGTCTGGTAGTTCTTGTGTTTCCACTGCAGCTGCTAGCGGTTCCATATATTCATCTGCGCCATAGGAAAAGGCTTCTAGCAAGATTTCTAGCAGCTCTTCGCGGTTGAGGATGACTTGCTTATCCTCAATCAATCTAAACTTGAGACGAATCTCGCAGTCATAAACAGCGAATTCAGAGGTGATGGGCTGGCGATCGAGATTGGAATTCATGTGGGGTGACGTCAGGGAAAGGTGGACTCAGAATCAGGCTGAACCTAGAACTCTTCGGTCTACAATTAACTACTTCTAACCGAACCTTTAAAGTTTCTGGATCTATCGGATGCAACCATTAACCTTTAAGGGATCGCTTACGCAATTGAGAGACTTATTGCTTAAGTTAGCATTCCCCAAAAATGAATCAAATCCGCTAATTAGCTGAATTAGAAAGCGACTGGATGAATCCTTAAGTTTCTTATAGATAGCACTATTCATTGCAGTTCATTGATGGTTTTGTTTAAAGCCTTGGTAAGGAGATCAGCCAGCCTTTACGGGGACTTTAAACCAGCTACCCGCTGGTTTTCTTGTTCATTATTAAACCGAAGTCATACTGAATAGCTAATGGATTTAAGCCACTATCAGTAATGCCTCTAGACTAAAGTTATGTGCCAACTCTTATCGTTTATCTACGCAGTTATACCGCGTGATTTCAGCCCTGGAAGTAAAAAAATACAGGGATAAAACCCAGTGTAATTTAGCTGTTTAGCTTAAATCCCTCAAAATCAAGGTTTCAGCCCTGAGAACCTTAGTTTAAATTTAAGTAAGCTTAACCCCTGTGGTACTTGTTATACCTAGTTTAAATTTTCCAGATAATGGAGGATTTGGCATTAGATGTAATGAATATAACGATGAACCTATGTATAACTTTGATCTCACAGGAGTAAGTTTAAATAAAAAATTACATCTCGTTAGAATACTGAGATCATCCAATTGTTTTTTATCTCTAATTCGCTTTTTATGTTCAAGTCGAACTAAGAAATTTTTATGCTTAGAAAATCTTGATGGTTTTAGACCAATAGCTTTGATGGAGCTTTGTTATGTATGTAGTTTTAAATTTTAATTTAACCCGCTTTATCCATAGTTTTACTGAGCAGTATCCCTCTTATTGATACCACCTAGTTCAAGCCAGGTAATTTGTCCATCTATTCAGCCAAAAATTTAGACTACGATCGCTGCTACTGCGTCAACCCAACCTTTCAGTGAAGCAGCTTCTGTATAATCTACTTCACTCCGTATTTTTTCGTAAAAAGGCTATAAAGCTAGTGTTCTGTCAATTTTGAGTCCGAGGTGCAGGAGTCGATTGATTTGACAATTTGTTTGACAAATCACTAGTACCATGCTGAAAAATCTTGAGCAAAGGCTGCAAGAGACAGGAGATGAATTCGAGGATCTTGACGAGCTATTTCTCGATCTGTCTCAGTGTTGTAGCCCCAATCGGCAAGGTAGAGTTTAACAGCCTCTAGGTCTGGCTCCAGCGTTATGTTTTGTAAGGTTTTCAGGCGATCTTCAACAAACCAGACGGTAGCGGATTGATCGGTATCTTCAGAATATTTCTGAATCAGCAGCCGAAGGGTTTGAGATTTGGGTTGTTTAACCTCTTTACCGAAAATTTGCGACTCCGGCAGTTCAATTTGCTGTTGCTGGAGTAACTGGCGCACAAATCGTTGTTCTTTGGTAGTGACGATAAATGGTAAAGATCCACTATTCACCATTTGCTGCAAACGAGCAATGATGCCCGGATAAAAGCGGTGCTGAGCCAACCAATGATCAGCATCAGCAGCGATCCACTGGTCGCGAATGCCATCTAGCCTAGCAGCAATCTCTACAGGCGTTAGTCCAATCGCTTGAATTTGCTGCTGGGCAATGGTCGGCCAATCCGAGAATAACTTGGCTACAGGAATATTTTGCAGCAGCGATCGCACCAAGATTGGCATTTCCCAACCTGTTTCAATCACGGGTCGCAAGCGATAAAACTGCTCAGCCAACCCTTCAGGAGGAATTTGATCCACCGGAGTCCAAATTTGGCAATACGTCCGCCATGCCGTCTGAAAATACTCAATCAAGCCATCGCACAAGACTCCATCAAAATCCAGTGCCAGAATAGTTGGCGTTTCGTTTACCATACTCTGCCCTCCAAAGCATTTACAGAACTGGCTGTATGACAAGCTGCAGGATAAAGAAAGATATTATTCAAATCCGCATACTC
>DATNOY010000135.1:0-2717 GCA_036703495.1 Coleofasciculaceae cyanobacterium | reverse complement strand
TTTGAAAGGTTCACGAAGCTTTCGAAACTTATTTTCTATTGGATATAAGGCAGAACCGCTATAGTTAGCTATAACTTGCTGGGTCAGCCAAGGTCAAATTTTCTCAATTCCATCTCTATTTTTTACCCTTTTTTCTTCTGTGCAGCTCAAACAAGCCATCATCATCCATAAAGCCGGAGATGCTCTCAGCCGCCGCTATGCAGAGCAATGTGCCCAAGAGTTAGATCAGCTGAACTGCCGCGTTTTAATGGGTCCAAGCGGTGCCAAAGATAATCCCTACCCGGTTTTTTTGGCTTCAGTCCATGAGCCGATTGATTTTGCGCTGGTTTTAGGGGGAGATGGCACAGCGCTGGCGGCAGCGCGGCATCTGGCTCCAGATGGTATCCCAATCCTGGCTGTGAATGTAGGCGGTCATCTCGGTTTTCTGACCGAACCAGCAGAGGTATTAAAGGATTCTCAGCAGGTATGGGAGCGCCTAGCCCAAGATCGGTTTGCTATTCAGCGCCGCATGATGTTGCAGGCAACCACATTTGAGGGCAATCGCGAGAATCAAGAGCCGATGAGCGATCGCTACCTGGCCCTCAACGAAATGTGCATTAAGCCAGCCTCTGCCGATCGGATGATTACCTCGTTTCTAGAAATGGAAATTGATGGAGAAGTGGTCGATCAATATCAGGGCGATGGTTTGCTAGTAGCGACTCCGACTGGCTCAACCTGCTATACCTTGGCTGCTAGAGGGCCGATTGTCCATCCAGGCATGGAAGCGCTGATTGTGACGCCCATTTGTCCGCTGAGCCTGTCCAGTCGGCCAATTGTGCTGCCACCAGGCTCAGTGGTCAGCATTTGGCCCCTAGCCGATCGCGATTTGAACACAAAACTTTGGATGGATGGTGTGTTAGCGACCGCCATTTGGCCGGGTCAGCGTGTCGATATTCGCACAGCCGAGCGGGCAGCTGAATTTATCCTGTTAAGGGAAAACTATTCCTACTACCAAACGCTGCGGGAAAAGCTGCAATGGGCAGGCGCACTGGTGCATTACAATAATAATCACCGGAACTAAATTTGCCGTTGGAGTAAATTCGATCGCAAATTGCTACCAGAGAACCTCAACCCTGGTTGGGAAAGCATTAGCCGCTAATCTGCAAGCAAAAGATTGGGGATTTAGAGAAAACGTTCTTCCATATCTTGTCAAAATGTGTTAATTTGATATTCGGCTTGTGCAGCCGGTTTGACGTGGGTCGCTAGCTCAGTGGTAGAGCACTCGGCTTTTAACCGATCGGTCCTGGGTTCGAATCCCAGGCGACCCATTTTTTCAAGATAACCAGATGACGCTACCAGAAGGGTAGGAGAAGGCGGAGCCCCTGAGGGTTGATAGCCCCTGGTTCGTAACCCTTCAGGTTAGCCTGTTCCCCTAACTGAACCCTGCCCTATTCATGCGTGACGCCACTTGGCATAATCGTTCCAGTTAAATCGGCTTTATGCAGGTTGGTTTGGTTAATATTGGCATTGATCAAAACGGCCTCACACAGGTCGGCTTCGCTGAGGTTCGCCCAGCTGAGATTTGCGCGATATAGGTTTGCCCGGCGTAGATTCGCGCCTCGTAGCGAAGTCCAGCTAAAATTTACGCCTCTGCCATTAATCTTGCCTAAATTGGCATTGATCAAATTCGCCCCGATGATACGGGCTCGGCTTAAATCTGCTTCACGCAAATCCGCTTCTTCCAAATTTGCGCCATGAACAATAGCAGCTACTAAATTTGCGCCTTCTAGAATAGCTCCAGTCATCACGGCATTAGAGAGATTGACGGTTTCTAAAATTGCGCGCGTTAGATCGACGCCAATCAGCTTGGCACGGTGCAGACTGGCATTGTTGAGATTGGCTTCACACAGGTTAGCTTGGGACAGATTAGCTTCACCTAGATTTGCTTCAGGCAAATTTACCCGACTCAGGTTAGCTGAAATTAATCGAGCTCCACGCAATCCAGCACGGCTCAGATCGGCCTCATAGAGGCTGGCTTGAGACAAATCTGTACCAATTAAGTTAGCTTCGATTAAGGTAGCCTGACTCAAATCCACACCCACCAGCTTCGCTTCTCGCAAATTTGCTGAACTGAGATCTGCCCCTCGCAAAATGGCTTGGCTTAAATCAGCTCGGCGCAAATTAATGCCTCTTAAATCCTTACCGCTGAGATTAACCCCGACTAGCGCGGCTTCTTGAAAGTTCCTTTCTCCTGCAGCATATCGATGCAGTAGCTCCTCAACATACATGGGTTATTGACTCAGATGATGGATGGGTTGGAATGAATGGATGGAATAGATGAATTTATGGCGATTCTGATGGAACTGGGAATAGGGTGCTGGGAGAACCACCGGGGCGCAACCCCATCCCCGTTTCATAATCAGGGGGACTGCTAAGCGGCAGTTCAGCGGTTCAGTCTGAATAATCTAGGTTGCCCGCAATTAAGTGGTTAGCCTCCACAATTTCCTAATCTTAAAAGGAGTTGGGGATAACGGAATCAAGATAAATATCAAGCTAAAAATAACTAACTTTAGAACCCAAATGAGTGATGGACCTAGGGATATACCGTACAAAAACTACAAAAACTATTGGTTTCCAGGTCATTGCATCGGCATAACTCGATTGCGACCTGGAAGTAGGCTGAGCCATGCTGGGGCCTTGAGCGATATGATTCTGAGAGGACTATAGTAAAGCTTTTG
>DATNOY010000134.1:0-6251 GCA_036703495.1 Coleofasciculaceae cyanobacterium | reverse complement strand
TGCGCCTGAGCTATCAAGAAATTCAAGAGAGGTGTTTGATTTTAATTGCTCGCTGACAAGCTAACGAAATCCGCTTAGAGGATGTTAGAAAAGTGTCCAAAAGATAGCTGCAGTGCATTTAGAAAAATGACATTAGCAGAGAGGGATTGGAATCAGTCTGAGAACCTGCTGCGCTTGAATACTGTTCATTAATCAGATCATTAATCGGATTAATAATTAAATTGGTAAATGTATTTCTAGCCAAACTCTTCAGCCTTCATCATCTCGCTGCTAGATTAGAAAAACAAGATATAGCTCGACATTTATATAGAGAAATATAGGCTTCATTCAAAACTATTTAGATTGTTTAGTTGCGATCTATATCCAGATATATAGAACCGAACTAAATACATCTAAACGCAAGCTTTCTATTTAGAGTTTCTATTTAGAGGTTCTATGGTTTTTCCCATGCAGATTAAATACAGGAACTGGCGTTCAGCAGTGAAACTACTGAACTGGTAACCCCCTGTGATACCCAAAAGCCAAGCATCCTGGCTGATGTCTCTAACATTAGCCTCCGTCCTGAGGCAGATTCGCAATCCAGAGTAACTCCGATTGAATAGAAGAGACCGTGTATGTATACGGATGACTTTCATGAAGCGTGATGCCACAGGTAAGTTTGTCAGCAATTGGAACGCGGAGATAAAACACCGGGTTAGCATTTCTCTGACCGACACAGCTTGGCGATCGCTTGATCAAAAGGCTCAACAGTGCGGAATTTCTCGTTCTGAAGTCATTGAACATTTTGCCCGAAGTCTGACCGATGAGTCGCTACTTGCGTCTGACCCCTGCTGGGATGCTCCAGTAACCGATCTCAAGGTTGCCACCATCCTGGAAAGCATTACAGATGCTTTCGTAGCGTTTGATCGCGATTGGCGCTACACCTATGTAAATCGGGCAGCGGCTCAGGTTTTGCAAAAACTGCCAGCCGAACTGCTTGGCCAGCAGGTTTGGGATGAGGTGTTTCCTGAGCGGGTCGGTAGCGTGTCTTACCAGGAAATGCAGCGGGCGGTGGCAGAACAGGTGCCGGTCTGCTGGGAAGAATTTGACGAGCCTATGCAGCGTTGGCTGGAGGCAAATGCCTACCCTTCTGCTGAAGGATTGGCGGTCTACTTTCGCGATATTACGGATCGCAAGCAAGCTGAAGCCGAACGGGAACAGTTGTTACAGGCGTTGCAAACCGAACGGACTCGATTTGAGGCGGTTTTACATCAGTTGCCTGCAGGTGTGCTGATTGCGGATGCCGCTTCGGGCAAGTTGGTCTTGGCGAACGAACAAGCCAGACAGCTGGTGGGATATCCCTATGAGCAGTTTCTTCAACTTGAGGATTACGAACCCATTACTCCATTTGTGGCCTTTCGCGCCAATGGCCAGAGGTATGCGGCTCACGAATATCCTTTGGCGCGATCGCTACAACAGGGGGAAGTCATCTCTCATGAAGAAATGGAGTTGCGCCGAGTAGACGGTAGCCGCACCTTTATCAGTGTGAACTCAGCCCCAATTTTGGACAACCAGGAGCAGATTGTTGCAGCAGTTGTGGTCTTGCAGGATGTGACTGAACGCAAGCAGGCTGAGGTGTCCTTGCTGCAGCAAGCAGAGATCTTGGAAAACCAGCAGAAGTGGTTGGAATCGGTGTTGGATTTGATGCCGACGCCTATGGTATTTATTGAACCGGAAACAGCCCAGGTGATCTTCTCTAACCGGATTGCCAATCAACTGGCAGGGGGTGACTTGCGGCAAAGCAACGCTCTTCATGCGTATGCCGATCCCTATTACTGCACCGATGCCAAGGGCGATCGCCTTTCTCCAGAGCGGATGCCGATGATCCGGGTTGCCCGAGGAGAGCGGCTACAAAACTATGAGATCCACTGGCATACGTCGGCAGGGATGCGCTCCATGCTGTTTGGTGGGGAAATCCTACCGGCGATGTATGGACATCCTCAGGTCGGGATTGGCATGTTTCAGGATATAACTCGGCTGAAGCAGACGGAAGAACACCTGCGGCAAACCGAAGAACGGCTCCAGTTGGCTCTGTCGTCTGCTCAAATGGTTGCCTGGGATATGGATTTAATCACCCATCAGGTGGTGTGTTCTCCTAACGCCTTGAGCATTTGGGGCGTTCAAGTCGGGACGGCAGAAGACTTTATTCAGGTGATTCATCCCGAAGATCGGCAGCAGGTCAGGCAAGCGGCGGAACGCGCGATCGCTGGTGAACAGTTTTATGCGCAAGAGTATCGATTAATGGATCCCGATGGTAGGGTGCGTTGGCTCAACAGCCAGGGACAGGTTTATCTGGATGAAACAGGACGCGGCATTCGTATGGCTGGGGTGTCGATGGACATCACAGAACGCAAACAAATTGAAGTTGTCCAGGTGCAAACCCAACGCCAAATCAAACAACTGTTGATTGCACTACAGCAAAAAGAACGCCAACAGCAGTTTTTAATTGAATTGAATGATGAAATTCGCACGATTCAAGATTCCAAAGACATTATATTGCGGGTCGCTGTCGCCACTGGAAGTCACTTTAACGTCACCCGCTGTACCTATGCTGAAATTGATACCTTGCAAGAGCACCTGATCATCGATCGCGATTTTTGTGCCGGGGTCAGCAGTGCCGTAGGGCAGTACAGTCTGAATCGGTTTGGGGCTGACCTGATCGCTGAACTGAAGCAAGGCAAAACCATCGTGGTCGAAGATGTGGCTACCGATCCTCGCACGGCTGGCGGTGCTGCTGCCTTTGCGGCCCTCCAAACCCAATCTTGCTTAGGAGTGCCTTTGGTCAAAGCAGGGCAATTTTTGGCGGTGCTGATGTTGCACCAGGCAACACCACGCTGCTGGACAGAGGAAGAGGTTGGGTTGATGGAGCGCATTGCTCAAAAAACCTGGCTGGCTGTGGAGCGATCGCGGGCAGAAGAAGCCCTGCGAGAAAGTGAGGCACGGCTCCAGCTGGCGCTCAAGGTGGGGCGGATGGGGACGTGGGACTGGAATATACAGACAGGTGCGCTGCTGTGGTCAGAGGGGCACTATGCCGTGTTGGGGCTGCAGCCCAATGAATGTCAACCGAGCTATAAGGTTTGGTCCAAACGGGTGCATCCCGATGACTTAGCAGAAACCAAGGCAAAACTTCAGCAAGCCATTGCAACTCGGCAGGAGTATCACCATGAATATCGCTTGCGTTGGCCCGATGACTCCATTCATTGGGTCGAAGTCAGAGGACAGTTTACCTATGATGCCCAGGGAAATCCCAAACACTCGATCGGGGCCGTTGTAGATATTACCGAGCGTAAGCAATCTGAAGAGGCGTTACATCAAGCGCTGCAAAAGCTTAATTTCCATGTTGAAAATACGCCTATGGCAGTAGTGGAGTGGGATCAGGACTTTCGGGCCATTCGTTGGTCGGCGGCAGCCGAACGGATTTTGGGTTGGCCCGCTGCAGAAATCATTGGCAAATCCTTAACAGAAATCCCCTTTGTGTTTGAGGAAGACTTAGCCCCTGTGGCGGAAGTTTGCCAGCGGCTGGTCTATGGAGAAGAATCTCATATTTTTTCCTCTAACCGCAATTACACGAAGCAGGGCAATATTGTGCATTGTGAGTGGTATAACTCTAGCCTCCGGGATGACTCAGGTCGGATGACTTCTGTGTTATCGCTGGTGCTAGATGTGACCGAACGCAAGCAAGCCGAACAGGAGCGGGAACAGATTTTAGAGCGCGAACGCATTGCCCGTTCTCAGGCAGAATCTGCTCAGCGCCAGCTCACTACCCTTTTTGAAACTTCTCCGGTAGGGTTGGCCCTGTTGGATGCAAATCAGCGATTTATAGCGATTAACGAAGCGCTCGCAGAAATCAACGGCTTGACCCGCGAACAGCACTTAGGACATTCCATCCCCGATCTATTTGGTCAATCTGATCCAGGATTGGTAGAAATTTTTCGGGAAATTTATGCCACAGGGAATGCCTTTATTTCATCTAACTTTGCCATCCATGTTCCCGGACGGGAGGATCGCTGTCCAGGCTATTACAACGTGGATTATCTACCGACTTGTAACTCGCTGGGGCAGGTAGAAAGAGTTTTGGTCTATGTGGTCGATACTACCGATCGCTACCGTCTGGAGCAAGCTCAATCCTTTTTGGCAGAAGCCGGCCGGGTTTTAGCCTCTTCTTTGGATTACCAAACGACGCTTTCTAGCATTGCCCAACTGATTGTACCTGAACTAGCAGACTGGTGTACTGTTCATATTGTGGATGAAACGGGCACCACTCAAAGATTAGCGGTTGCCCATGTCGATCCCGAAAAGGTGGATTGGGCCAATGAGTTAGATCAGCGCTATCCTCATGATCCCCATGCCGTCAGAGGGGTGGCTCAAGTGCTGCGAACCGGGCAGTCCGAGCTGTATCACGAGATTCTAGATGACCTATTGGTGGCTTCTGCTCAGGATGAGCAGCATTTGCATTTGCTGCGTCAGGTTGGCTTGAGTTCGGCCATGATTGTGCCTCTGCGCGTGCAAGAGCGATCCCTAGGCACGATTTCTTTTGTGGCAGCCGAGTCAGGTCGCCGCTATGATGCCGCTGATTTGGACTTAGCAGAAGAACTGGGACGACGGGCAGCTTTGGCTGTGGAGAATGCGCAACTCTATCAGGTGGCTCAACGCGATCGAGCGGAAGCGGAAGCAGCCAACCGGGTCAAAGATGAATTTTTAGCAGTGCTGTCCCATGAGTTGCGATCGCCGCTCAACCCCATTCTAGGCTGGATCAAATTGCTGCAAAAGGGACGGCTAGATGCTAAAAAGACAGCACAGGCGCTAGAAACTATCGAACGCAATGCCAAACTGCAAGCCCAGCTGATTGAAGACTTATTAGATGTCTCGCGGATCCTTCAGGGAAAAATCACGTTAAATGTGGCTCCAGTGAATCTAGCGGCAACGATCAAAGCGGCGTTGGAAACGGTACACTTAGCAGCCGAAGCCAAAAACATTCGCATCCAGACCCACTTTCACCCGCTGGCTGGCACCCTTTTAGGCGATACTAACCGCCTCCAGCAAGTGGTCTGGAACCTCCTCTCCAATGCTGTCAAGTTTACCCCTGCTGGTGGACGAGTCGAGATCCGACTGGAGCAAATCGATCAGATGGCTCAGATTCAAGTTCAAGATACGGGCAAAGGCATCAGTCCGGAGTTTCTGTCCCATGTGTTTGATTATTTCCGCCAAGAAGATGGCACCACTACCCGGCAATTTGGCGGGTTGGGATTGGGATTGGCGATTGTTCGTCATTTAACTGAGCTGCATGGGGGTATTGTTCAAGTCGATAGTCCTGGGCAAAACTTGGGAGCTACATTTACTGTTCAGTTACCGCTAAATCTTCTAGAGTTGCACTCTATTCCGGATATGAGTTATCCCACAGTTGTTACAGACTTGACCAATGTTCAGGTATTAGTGGTGGATGACGATGAAGATATGCGGGAGCTGGCAGCCTTCATCCTGACCCAATCCGGCGCACAAGTGACGTTAGCTGCTTCGGCTGCACAGGCCTTAAACCTTTTAGATCAATCTATTCCGGATCTCCTGTTGTGCGATGTGGGGATGCCAGAGATCGATGGGTATGCGCTGATTCAGCAAATCAGGATGCGGCATCCTGAACAGGGGGGCACCTTAGCTGCGATCGCCCTTACAGCTTATGCTGGGGAGATCAACCAGCAGCAAGCCCTAGCCGCCGGATTCCACTTGCATATCGCCAAGCCGGTTGAACCTGAGAAGTTGCTGAAAGCGATCGCCCGTTTGCTGCAACGTACTGTAGATGTTCACCTCGATCTTCATCAGGTCGAAAAATATAGCGCTAGCTAAACGCTCTTTCTTTTATTAGCTTATTATTATTTTGATTATAGTACTGATTACAATGACCGTGTGAGCTGTGGTAAATCATGCGGGAATTGATCATTTTCCTCTCTCATTTCTCCACGATTGGCTAGGTTGGTAGTTGATTGGATCTGCTTATTCTTCTATGTATCGCAAATACACCGTGCATTAAGGACTGTATTTTACGTTCTGGGACAAACTACTCGGTACTCAGAACCTTGATTATGAGAAGGAGTTAAGCGATTGTCGGGTCAGTCGCTAAGGTGTTGATTTAAAAATTCGGCTAATCCTCAACTGGGGCTGCATTACAACCCGTTTCTCCCTACGTTTTGTATCGAAGTTAATCAATTCATGTAGGA
>DATNOY010000133.1:0-3036 GCA_036703495.1 Coleofasciculaceae cyanobacterium | reverse complement strand
TCCAAGCGCTTTTACATCTAGCAGACGACCAATGACTAGGCGATCGCCTTGCCCTGCAAAAAAGGTCAGAACCGTACTCACGAATATCCAGCGCCCGAATTGCTGAAGCGATCGAAATGCTTCCTGATCCCAGTGAAAGCGATTCCTTTCTCCTTTGAGATACACATGACTCAGCATCATCTTGGTTGCAGCACCAATGATTCCACCGCCAACAAGAGCCCAGACCGACGGGAACAGCCAAGCCCAAACAACCATGACGATGAGTCCCAGGATGTAAGACCCCAACTCAAGGATGGTCAGTCTACCTACTGCCAACCTGCGATTCTCAGTGGCTAACTTGGTGGAGTTGAATCCTGAGATGAGAGCCGTCAGACCGCTAACGGGCAAAAGCTCTAAGAGCATGGGCTCGTGATAGAACTGCGATGCCGGGAAAGCAATCGCACAGGCAAAGAGCCACAGCATGATCCCCCGACCGACCTGAATGGTCCAAGCGGTGTTGAGGAAGGAAGGTTCATTGCCACGCTTGTTCTGAATAATGCCCGGAATAATACCAATATCCGAGAACATTTCCAGTCCCATGATGAACACCTGGACAAGGGACATGAGACCAAATGCCTCAGGGAACAGCAACCGGGTAAGGATTAAGTTACCTCCCAAGCGCAGAACATATTGAGTCCATTCGCCTACAAGGGTCCATACGGAGCCACTAATAGCTCTGCGTTTGAGCGATGGCGATGGCTGATCCTCAGCTTCAAGTGGCGAGTTTCCTGATTCTGTCCTAGACATTTCATTCTCCTAGCAACTTGAATGATGATGCGGTGGTCATTAGCAAACTCATGATTTTATGCATCCTGGTTAACCCAGATTTCCGTATTTTCTCTAGGTTCTCTAGCACAGCTTACCTGTCGGACTTGAGAGTCTGGGATAAGCTGGCGCTTGAGCTGACCTAAAACATTGAGTGACATGGTCCACATAAACATGGCAGTAACTCAATTTACGAGCGGGTGTGTTATTAATCAAATACCAAAGGCACAGGATAAGACTACTGGATAGCCTGATCTTCACCTATTCTTTGTGTCTGATTGCTGTTAATTTGAGCGATCGTAAAGCTTAAATAAAGTGAAGTCTCATCTCAAAGGTACAACCCGTCCTCTCAGAACCCGCATAGGGTGGCGTGGATCCAGAACTGAAGGCGTCAGAGCCTCGCCGGTTCACACCCAGACATTTCCTCAGAGAATCGGCATAGGCTGAAATTTCCTCATGCTAGTGGCAGGTCTATCCTACCGGACAGCCCCTAAGGAAGGTAGTGTTGGTAAAAACTTACTTCTAGGATGGGTCGCTAAAAGGCGCTTTGAGGAAACACGAGTTAAGACAATCTTGTCTCATTGTTAGACTCAAGTCGCTCATGAAAGCTAGCCCAGTCAAAGATGCTCCAGATAGATTAAACCACTGAAGCTAATTTCATATCTTTACAGCACAAGCCAGCCAAACGTACCTTTAACAGAGGCTAGGAAATTGCTGCCATGTCTAGCGCAGCTGGGAGAGCGAAATTAGAGGTAAAGTCTAAAGGCAGATCCAACGGCCATGGTCGCCCCTTATAAAATAGAATCTGATGGACTTGAAGGCTACCATATCTGAAAGATGCCTCAGAGGTTTGCAGGTAGAGATCCCACATTCGCAGAAAGCGCTCATCGTACATCGGTGCAAGCGCTGCAATTTCGGCTCTATTCTTAGTAAAGTTAATCCTCCACTGCTTCAAGGTATCAGCGTAGTGAGGTCGCAGATTTTCGCAATGGGCGATCGTCAGCCTTTCTGCTCGCATCGCTTGAGCAATTTCATGAAGCTGGGGGATGTACCCTCCTGGAAAAATGTACTTATCAACCCAGGCTCCGCTGCGTTCTGAACCTTCAGTGACGATCGTATGGAGCAACCCAATGCCATTGGGCTTCAGGAGTTGTTTGACCTTACTCATGAATGTGCCAAAACTGCCTTTGCCCACATGCTCAAACATGCCGATGCTAACAAATTTATCGTATTGTCCTTGGATTTCGCGATAGTCTGCCATGACGACTTTGATGCGATCGCTTAACCCTCGCTGCTCAATTCGGTCTTGAGCAAGTTTTCCCTGTTCTTTGCTCAACGTGATGCCTGTTCCAGAAACGCCGTAGCGCTCTGCAGCATAGATCAACATGCTGCCCCAACCACAGCCAATGTCAATCAGAGACTCTCCTGGTTTCAAAGCCAGCTTTCTAGAGATTAGCTCATATTTCTGAAGCTGCATTTCTTCGAGGGAGTCGGCTTCTCGCACACGGTAACCGCAAGAATAGGTGAGCGTGCGATCGAGAAATTGCTGATAAAAGTCGTTCCCTAGATCGTAATGATACTGAACATTTTTTCGGCTGTTTTGGATTAATGTAGGCACCGTTTTCAGGCGTTGTGCAATGACTTTCAGAATCAAGGGCAGTGTCACCTTATCACGGGCTTTTGCGTACACTCCGTTTCGAAAAAATAATCCGGTGAGTTCAGCCAGATTATTATCTGCCTCATCCCACCAGCCTTCCATGTAGGCTTCGCAAAAGCCAAGCGCACCAAATGTTAAAACGCGATCGTAAGTATTTTGATTGTGAATGACCAGATGCAAATGCGGAGAAGAGCCAGCTGTTCCAAAATCAAATTTTTTGCCTTGAGGGTTAATGACCGTCAGGTGTCCCTCTTCAATCAAACTTAAAAGCTGATAAAGATAGCGTTCTCCACTGGGCAAGTGATTCATAGCACTATTCATCCTGGTCAATGATTCCCCGATTCTGTTTTGCATGCTTCATTCTCAAGGGATAGCAGCCCGTTTGAAGAACCTGCCGCCGCACTTTTAGTCGTGGATTAAGTAAAGTTTTGGATTGGGGTGATGCCTCCAAACCGCCACTGCCTTAAATTCACGATCTCTAGCTGCTTGAGAAATTTCCTGACTTCATACAGGTTAATCGACAAAATTACCGTCTATTGAGCTTACCACGCAGCCCAGTGATTGCACATGGCTAG
>DATNOY010000132.1:0-2832 GCA_036703495.1 Coleofasciculaceae cyanobacterium | reverse complement strand
TAACCGTATAAGCAGTAGGGTGTGAGTACTTAACGAATCCCATATGCGCCGATCAAACCTGTGGTCAAACCTGTGCCGATTCAAGTGCGCAAATTCAAAATTCTAGAAACAGTCCCGTTAGGATCGAAGTTAGAACAAATTGCAGATGATCAACCGTCTCCGACAAACTGCCTTAATCCTCTTCTCGCTCTATCTGCTCTATTTAGTCAAGTCCGCTGTAGGAATCAACCTTTCAGATCGGTATAGTGCCTGGGGGGTTTTTAAGCTACCCATTCAGCCAATTTTAAAAGCACGGGCCAATGCGGGTGGATTTCTCTAGATCAACCCGGACTCGATTTGGCTGAGCGGTACAAAACATTCTTTAGGTAGCAAAATCGGCTTTTGTCCAAAAATCAGCTTGCCGCGATGGTTAATCCGATCGATCGCTATGCCAATGGGGCGACGGGTTTGCTCGGGATGCACTTCATAATAAGTGCGGTAAATCTGGCGAGCGGTTTGGAGTAACGCCGGATCGAGCAGAGAGGAAAAATCCATCGGTTCGATTGGGTTAACGGCTTGAGGCTCTGGCTTTGATGTATATACCATGCTTGTGATCCTACAGACTTGGAATCCTTACAGACGTAGCTAGACTTTAATTGATTTGTATTTTTGCAGCAAGGGAAAAACTGACTTGAGAGAGTAGCCAGAATTTTGATCGTTGGATGACCCTCCCTGGATCATCGGGGCGAAAACCATCCTCGCCGTGATGATAGGTCTGCCAGCGGGTTTGCATCTGCTTTTTTTACATTCTGTTACCTCATCCGGGCTAGTAAACGGATCCGCCGAGCGCTGTCCCCTGCTAGGGGTCATCCTGGGCCGTTGGTTCAGCGATTGACCTAATCAGCGATTGATCTAATCAGCGATTGACCTAAAGCGATTGACCTAATCAGCCATCGTTAGGGGACAACTTCCTGTCATGATCTCCTATAACGCTATAGATAGCGCTTTCTCCTGTAACAATCGGACATTTTAACGCTCTATTACAAAATTGCGATCGCTATGACCCCTCTAAAGCTAACTGCCTCATTGTTTGGACTGATCCTGTTGGGAGTAGGAGCCGCCACAGCCCTCACCAATCCGGATCAGGCTAGCTACGCCGAATTTGCTACCCAAAAGCTGAGCCAATATCTCCAAGAAGACACCTGCGCTAAAGCCGGCATTGCGCTGCAGGCACCCTGTAGCTCTTTGGTGAAAGACAATCAATCCCAGATCCAAAAGTTGATTGTGGCTAATACCCAACGCCAAAATTTTGTCTTTCTCAGCATCTACAAAACAGACATTACCCCTGGAAATCTTCTGCCCGCTTTTCTCAGCAATGCTTTGCCTAGCTATCACTTTGAAACTGCCGGCGTATTAAACAGCTTTCATATCTACAAAGTTGAGAAAAGATAAACTCAGGAGTCTAGAGTTGATCAGTACCTCGGCGTAATTAAAAACCAGATCTAAAACCCTGTGCCGCGCGAGCAGTGGGCGGCACAGGGTTTCAAGGTTTGATGTTTAGGGCATAGAGATCAATCCGCTCTGTTACCCCGGATGGCAATTCCCCAAGCGCCGATCGCAGCAATGCCCAAGACTGGCGTCAGCCAATCCCCCCAGCGCACATAGAGCGTTCGAGTCTGACGACGATAAATTTTGTGGGCATGCGTCTCATAGGTGCGGAAGCCTGAAATCCACTGGGTTTGACCGTGGGGATCGACAATGCCTGAGAAGCCGGTATTGGTAGCCCGCACTGCCCAGCGATCGCTCTCAATGGCTCGCATTACGTCTTGGGCATGATGTTGGGCCATCATGGCGGCATTGTAGGGATCGTTATTGGAAGCTGTCAGGATGAACTGACCTCCGGCAGCGGTTTGTTGACGGAACAGCTGCGGGAAGGCAGATTCATAGCAGATGCCCGCGATCGCCTTCCCAAAGGGCGTTTCCAAAACCTGATGCAGATCTCCCGGCAGCATAGAGGCTCCCACAGGGGAGAGCCGCCCAATCACGCCACCCAAGACAGACTCAAACGGCACATATTCCCCCAGAGGCACCAGTTTCACCTTGTCGTAGCGGCTAAAAATCTCTCCGGTGCCTGTAATGGTGAATAGCGTTTGGGTGATTCTGCCCTGCCGCACGCCGACCGTTCCCACCCAAGCCAGAACGCCTCGCGATCGGATGGCTTGATAGAGCGGATTTTCAGATTGATTAGCCCGTCCTACCCATAGCCAGGGAAAGGTGCCCTCAGGAGTTAATACGGCTTCAACGCCTTGATCCACCAGCTGGTTGTAACCCTGAGTGTAGCGATCGATCGCCAACTGTTGCCCTTGCTCAAATAGCTTAATCCGAGTGGGAACATTGCCTTGAATAATGCCAACCTTCAGCGATGAGTCCACGGCTTCTACAATGGGCTGCTGATAGAGGCTCCAACCAATCAGATGTAGGCTGATCCAGCTGACTGCGGCCAAGGTAAACAAATTTCGCGCTTGGGCCGCCTGATTTCTTAGCCTGAACGCTATCCAGGCTTCTGCTAAAAATCCGTTGACTAGAACGATGGCAGCCGTCACTGCCGATTCTCCGGAAAGTTGCCCTAAATGCAGAATCGCCAGATTATGAGGACTTTGAGTGTAGGATACCGAAGTCCAGTACAGAATCCCTTGACTCCAAAACGCCTCTATCGCGCACCAGAGGGCAGTGCCGATCAGGACGCGCAGGCACGATGCGCGCAGCGATGCAGCGTCTCCCAATCCGGACCACAATAGCCGGGATAGGGCTGTCCAGGCGATGGCAATGCCTGCTCCCCACAGGGTCACAATC
>DATNOY010000131.1:0-5371 GCA_036703495.1 Coleofasciculaceae cyanobacterium | reverse complement strand
GATTAAATTTCGCGAAAATGGCGATCGCATTTCTCCTCCGGCGGAAATTGTAGCAGTTCGTTCCCAAGCCCCCTCAGAAACTGAGTCAGAGAACGACGATCAAACAAAACAGTGGACTTGGGAGCATTTAAAATCGATGTCAAAACTCGTCGAACGTTAGCCTCGATTGTTGGCAAATCGCGATTCAGTATTATCAAAAGGCTGTCCCCATTTTGAAACAGATTGATGATTCCGTAAATGAGGGAAAGGTGCCGGGCAATCTGGCTAGAGCAAGTCTTTATCCCTTGAGACTGCAAGCCGAGACCCTACAAGCTCAGGTTCTCAGCGAGTTTTTTCGTTAACTCATCCACTCATGTTGTTTTTACCCAAGGGATTGTTATCAAGGTCATTGTGATTGTTGTGACTTAGTGTTCTGATCAAGTTCAAATCAAGGTGATGAAATGACGTTAAAAGTGTTTGCCGATCGCGGGGGTACGTTCACCGATTTAGTAGCTGTTACGGATGATCAGGCGATCGCCCGTCGGCTCTCTCTGTTGCCTGACCGTTTTCAAGTGACGGCGCTGTCTGACAATCAATGGGCGATCGTTTATAAATTGCTGTCAGAGCAACCCGATCGATATCAGGATGCGGTGATTCAGGGCATCCGCGATATTTTAGGACTGGAGCCGCAGGAACCGATTTCTGCCGAAGCGGTTGAAGTGGTGAAGATGGGTACAACGGTTGCCACCAATGCCCTGCTGGAACGGAAGGGCGATCGCACTGTGTTTGTGACGACTCAAGGGTTTGGGGATGCTTTGCGAATTGGTTATCAAAATCGTCCCCATATCTTTGCCCGTCACATTGTGTTGCCTGAGATGTTGTACGAGCAAGTCATTGAGGTGAATGAACGCTACACCGCTCAAGGCGAAGAATTAGTTCCGATGACCGCTGGAGCAGCCAAGCGACTCACTGCAGCGCTGCAAACAGCCTACGATGCTGGAATTCGGGGCTGTGCGATCGCGTTGTTGCACGGCTACCGCTATCCTGCCCATGAACAGCAAGTGGCCGCGATCGCCCATACCATCGGCTTCACTCAAATCTCAGTCTCCCATCACGTCAGTCCTTTGATGAAATTGGTGAGTCGAGGGGATACAACCGTTGTCGATGCCTATCTCTCTCCCATTTTGCGGCGCTATGTCGAACAGGTAGCTACCGAATTAAAGGGGAAAGCCGCCCATTCTACCCGACTCGAATTTATGAAATCGGATGGCGGACTGACCGACGCTCGCTTATTTCAAGGCAAAGACAGCATTCTTTCAGGTCCAGCAGGGGGCATTGTTGGAGCGGTCAAAACCAGTACGGCTGCCGGATTTAACCACATCATTGGGTTTGATATGGGAGGCACCTCTACCGATGTCTCTCACTTTAGCGGCGAGTATGAGCGCACCTTTGAAACTGAAGTGGCGGGAGTGCGACTGCGGGCCCCAATGCTGTCGATTCACACCGTAGCGGCGGGTGGCGGCTCGATCTTGCGGTTTGATGGCTCACGTTATCGGGTTGGGCCGCAATCTGCTGGAGCACATCCAGGCCCCGCCTGCTATCGCAAAGGGGGACCGCTCACCGTCACCGACTGCAACGTCATGGTGGGCAAGATTCAGCCAGCGTTTTTCCCGCATGTGTTTGGGGCAACGGGGAATTTGCCGCTGGATTTTGCCGTGGTGCAGCACGCCTTTGCCGCATTAACCGTTGAGATTTACGAAAAAACGGGTGACTCTCGTACGCCTGAGCAAGTCGCAGCGGGATTTCTGGCGATCGCCATTGACACCATGGCCAACGCCATTAAAAAGATCTCAGTGCAACGGGGCTACGATGTGACAGAATACACCCTCTGTTGTTTTGGCGGTGCCGGGGGACAACATGCCTGCTTGATTGCTGAAGCGTTGGGCATGACGCAAATTTTCATTCATCCCTATGCCGGGGTGCTATCTGCCTATGGCATTGGTTTAGCCGATTTACGTAGCCTCAAAGAACGAGCGATAGAGGTTCGCTTAACTGCTGATGCCCTACCTACCTTGGCGCAAGCGTTGGAGCAATTAACCGCAGCAGGGGAAGCTGAAATTTTGGCGCAAGGCGTGAGTCGCGATCGCCTGCAGGTTCTCTGCAAAGCTCACCTGCGCTATGAGGGTACTGATACCGCCTTGATCGTTCCGATTGGCAGCCTTGAAGCGATGCGATCGCACTTTGAGCAGGTGTATCAGCAGCGATATGGCTTTACCATGACTGATAAAGCCCTGATTGTAGAAGCGGTCTCAATTGAGGCGATCGGGCAGGCCACCCCTTTGACCGAGCCGGTGCTCACGGCTAACCGAACGACACCCCTCACCCCCATTGCTACCGTTCAGGTCTACACCAAAGGTGACTGGCACGACACCCCCATCTACCAACGCGCAGACCTCAAGCCCGGCGATCGCATTGTTGGATCGGCTCTGATTATCGAACCCACGGGCACGAACGTGATTGAACCTGGATGGAGTGCTGAACTGAGCGATCGCAACCATCTGATTTTAAAACGCGAGACAACCATTGCGCCAGAGATCCAGCAGTCCAATCTATCGACAAGCGCATTGACCGCCTCCCCAATCAAACCCGACCCCGTGTTGCTGGAAATTTTCAATAATTTGGTGCGAGCGATCGCTGAAGAAATGGGTATTACTCTGCAAAACACGAGCTATTCCGTCAACATCAAAGAGCGGTTAGATTTCTCCTGTGCCATCTTTGATCATCAGGGTCAACTGGTTGCCAACGCCCCTCACATTCCGGTGCACTTGGGTTCGATGAGTGAGAGCGTTCGCAGCCTAATTACAGCGCGCGGGAATGCTCTAAAACCTGGAGATGTCTATGTGTCTAACAATCCCTATAACGGTGGCACCCACTTGCCTGATATCACCGTGATCACCCCTGTATTCATCAATCTAGAAACCCAGCTCTCCTCCCAGCCTCCGCTTTTTTATGTGGCCTCTCGCGGACACCATGCGGATATTGGTGGCATCACTCCCGGATCGATGCCCCCTTACAGCACCTCAATGGAACAAGAAGGGGTGTTATTAGATAACGTGCCGCTCGTCCAGCAGGGACAATTTTGTGAAGCAGACCTGATCCAGCAGTTAACGACTGGGGCTTATCCAGTTCGTAATGTCAGCCAAAATATCGCGGATTTACAAGCTCAAATTGCCGCCAATGAACGGGGGGCACAGGAGCTGTTGCGCATGGTCGAGCACTATGGATTGCACACGGTGCAAGCCTATATGCAGCATGTCCAGGACAATGCAGAAGAATCGGTGCGGCGCGTGATTGATGTGTTGCAAGATGGTGAGTTTGTCTATGCGATGGATGACGGTTGCCAGATTTGCGTCAAGATTACGATTAACCATGGCGATCGCTCAGCTCACATTGATTTCACAGGTACATCTCCCCAACAGCCAACCAATCTCAATGCCCCGTTAGCCATTTGCAAAGCGGTAGTGCTCTACGTCTTTCGTACCCTGGTCGAAGACGACATTCCCCTCAATGCTGGATGCTTAAAACCGCTGCACATCACTGTTCCAGACGGGTGTATGTTAAATCCTCATTATCCTGCGGCGGTGGTTGCAGGCAACGTCGAAACCTCCCAGGCGATCGCCAACACGTTGTATGGGGCACTAGGGGTGATGGCCGCCGCCCAGGGCACGATGAATAACTTTACCTTTGGCAACCAGCATCATCAATATTACGAAACGATCTGTGGTGGATCTGGCGCAGGCAATGGCTTTGATGGCACGGATGCAGTGCAGACCCACATGACCAACTCACGCTTAACTGACCCAGAGGTGTTAGAGTGGCGATTTCCAGTGCTAGTCGAGACCTTTGCAATTCGGGCTAACAGCGGTGGCACAGGAAAATATCGGGGTGGCAATGGGGTAATCCGCCGCATTCAATTTCGAGAAGGGATGACCGCTGCGATTTTATCGGGCCATCGCCTCATTCCCCCGTTTGGGCTAGCCGGGGGAACAACGGGTGCGGTAGGACTTAACTATGTAGAACGTAGTAATGGGACGATCGAACCCTTACCCGGCAAAGCCGAAGTACAGATGCATCCGGGCGATCGCTTTGTGATTGAAACCCCTGGCGGTGGAGGCTTTGGAATGAACGATAACCCTTAAGGTGCAAAGAGTGAGACAGGAAGTGATGAGCTTGATTCAGCGCAACCTTGCACGCATGCCCACTATTACCTCGGCAACTCAGTAGGCTTGATTGTGAGACGCGCTTCGCGCGCCTCACAATCAAGCCCTTGGGGTTCAGGCATTCTCAAATGTTGCTGGAGAAATATCAGGGATATGAAACGCTCTATCCGGCGGGAGTTTCAGGGGCAGGAGTTTCAGGGGCAGGCGGTTTAGGACTAGCAGATGTCGCGTCTAAATTGGTCTTCCAGTTCACACAAATCAAATCTGACGTTCCTTTGGCCAGCTTTTTGACAATTAATGAGCCGACTAAAACGGCCAATGATTGAGGTAATCCCAATGTACCGACCAAGACAGGAGTCAACAGCCCCGTCATCTTAGCCGCTGCCTCAGTTGTCTTTTCCGTCATCAGTTTGTCAAGTTCTGCCGTTAGCTGACTATCTCCCCCAATGGGAGAACAGAGAACTTTATAGGCTTGCTCGCTAGCAGGCCCAAAAATATTGTTGCCAGCCTTGAGCAAATCATTAAAAGCTCCTCTGGGTACAGGAATATCTTCTTCCAGAGCCTCAATCGACGCAGCCCTGGGAGTGGTTTCTATTTCCTGTGCCCGCACCCCGATCTGCACCATCAGGTCATCTTCATCAAGTTCCAGCAAATTTTTTGCAACTGCTTCCACTTCTGCCATATCTGCCTCTCTCCTTGAACTGACTGTCTGTGCATCTCTAGATGCTTCCGCATTATATAGAACTCAGCTCTAAGGAAAGCTGAACAAATACCAAAAGATTTTTGGTGTTGGATTCTATTGGAAGAGTTAATTTTGCCTGCCTATAGCTACTGAAGTAAAGCTGCTGAGGCAATCACTCAGGCTTTTGAGGGAGAGGAACCAGCGGCTACACAACGGGGTAGATGGATCTGAAAAGTCGTTCCTACTCCCACCTGGCTCTTTACTGCAATACGTCCCTGCATCGCTTTAACCAGAGCATCTGTGATCGCTAGCCCTAGTCCCGTACCCCCGTGGTTGCGAGTCAGCGTTTGATCCGATTGCCAAAATTCTTTAAAGATATGCGCTTGATCAATCTGAGCCATGCCCATGCCTGTATCTGTAACGGCGATCGCCACTTGATCAGTCAAGACTTCCTTGATTTGCAGCTGCACACTGCCTTGGGTTGTAAACT
>DATNOY010000130.1:0-3910 GCA_036703495.1 Coleofasciculaceae cyanobacterium | reverse complement strand
CCGCGATCGCCTGAATTCCTTCTACCGATTGTTGCATCACATCTGCGACTTGGCACTGCTCCATCACCAGCTGCACTTTACCAGACTCTAATCGTTCCAAGGTAAGAATATCGTTGACCAGCCGCACCAAGCGATCGCTGTTATTGATGGCAATTTTCAGCATATGTTCCGCTTTTTTCGGTCTATTATTGTAAATACCTGACCCCAGTAAGTCGAGAGCCCCTTGAATAGAGGTTAAGGGAGTGCGGAGTTCATGACTCACCACCGAAATAAATTCATTTTTCATCCGTTCCACTTTCAAGCGATCGCGCATGTCTTGAACATGTCCAACACAGTAGAGGGGTTTTCCCTCTTGATCTAGGATGGGTGCTGCATTGATCAACACTGGAATCACTGTTCCTTGCTTGTCGATATAACGCTTTTCGCCTTGATAAAACCGAAGTTCACCCGCCATCATCTGCTCAAATCCTCCCAGATCCCCCTCCACATCGGCGGGATGGGTGATGTCTCGAAAATTAAGCGCCAATAGCTCCGCTTCGGTGTATCCCAACAGGTGACAATAGCGAGGATTCACCTTGACAAAGTGTCCGGTGGGGTCAACCAGCGAAACCCCAATTGGGGCATTTTCAAACGCTTTGCGAAATTGCTCTTCACTCGTGCGTAAGGCGACCTCAATCCGTTTGATATCGGTAATATCCACCTCTACCCCATCCCAAACCGTGCGGCCATCGTCTAGGCGACGGGGAGTAGAACGAATCGATGACCATTGAATTTCTCCCGTTGCCGTTCGGTTCCGCATCTGCAGTTCAATCGGGGTCAGGTTCTTTAGCGACTCCTGCGCAATTCTATCAGCCTGGGCTAGATCCTCCTCAAACCCCACCGTGCGAGTCACTTGAGGATCCGCAAGGATAGCCTCTGGCTTTAAATTAAGCAGTCGCTCAACGCCAGCACTCACATAGGAATAATACGAACCTTTGCCGGGTTCATAAACGCGCTGATAAATAAATCCTTTGGGCAGATTGTCACCAATGGCCCGCAGCATCACCTCTCGTTCTTGCAAAGCCTTTTCAGTTTGCTTACGATCTGTAATATCAAGGGATGTCCCAATTAGCTTAACCACCTGTCCTTGTCTGCTGAACAACGGTTCTGCCCGAGAATCAAGATAGCGAATTGCACCGTCAGGGTGCACAACTCGCAGGTCTAGCAGGTAAGGAACGCCTTGAGTCAGAGCTGCGTCAATATTTTGTTGAAAAACGTTGCGATCATCGGGATGCACCCTTTGCTGGAGTTCCGCAAAACTGGGTTCAGGTTGAGTAGGATCAAGCCCCCAATGGCGAAACATGACCGTTGACCAGGTGCATTTCTGGCTCTCTAGATTGAATTCCCAATACCCCACCTGGGCTACGCGCTGAGCCATTGCCAGACGGGCTTCACTTTGACGTAACGCTTCTTCTGCCTGTTGGTGCTCTGCCAGTTTCGCTTGCAACTGCTGATAAAGATTTGCCTGGTCGATGGCGATCGCCAGCTGGTTACAAATTTTCTGCAAGAAGTCGGCTTCAGAGCCTCGCCATTGGCGGCAATCAGAACAGACATGAACCACCAGCAACCCCCAAACCCTTGTAGAAGCCGCTCCAACCGCCTGCACAATAGGCGCAACAACTTGAGACTTAACGCCCACAGTTTGCATAAACTCAACTAGACACCCTGCCCCTGCATTGGTTGTCACATCAGGCACAATCTGGGGAGTCCCCTGTTGGTAATACGCATAGCAGTCGGTTGAGAAGTGTTCCGCCTGCCAACCCATCTGGTCAGGCACCGGGTAGTCTGGAACAACAGCATCCTGAATCACCTGTCCTGAGCCATCCGGATTGAGCCGAAAAATCAAGGCGCGATCGACCTTGAGCGTCTGCTGTACTTCAGCCACCGTAGTTGCCAAAATTTGTTCCAGATCGAGCGACTGGCGGATATTTTGGGTGATGATAGCGAGCAGCCGCTCCTCCTCCGCCTGCGATCGCAGCGATTGCTCTAACTGCTTACGATTGGTCACGTCAACATCAATGACTGTCACTGCCCATTCACAAGTCCCATCCGGTCTGGAGGTAATCTGGAAAGATGACCAGCGCAGACTTCCATCTTTGTGGAAAAAGCGGTATTCCCCTTGTGCCGTGATCGGGCAGTCCGCCATCAGGCTTTCCAGGTTCACGACCCGCCCCTGCTCAATATCGTCCGGGAATACCTGGGAAAACCATAGCATTGGCTCTGCCAAAAATTCTTCGGCGGTGTAGCCAAACACCATTTCACATCCTTCTGACCAATATTCGTATTCCCAGTGCCCATCAGCAAATAGCCGAAAACTGGCAATGGAAGCATTGGCACTACTCAGCAAATTTTTTAACTTTGCTTCAGAGCTTTGTAATGCCAACTCAAAAAGTTTGCGATCGGTAATATCGAGCAGGGTGGCATGCAGCTTTAACACCTGCTGCTGGTTATTCAATACCGCCCGACCTTTGCTAATGACATAGCGAACGCTTCCATCCCGACGACAGATCCGATGTTCTACTTCGTAGGGAGTACCCCTGTTGAGCGACCCCTGGAATGCAGCTGCCACTGCGTTCCGATCTTCAGCCGGGACAAGCTTAATAAATTCGGCATAAGAAGGCTCGGATTGCGCAGCATCCAGCCCAAGGATGCGAAAAAACTCTTCAGACCAGATATTTTCCTGAGTTTCCAGATTAACTTTCCAACTGCCAACATGGGCGATGTGTTGAGCATACAGTAAGTTAGCTTCACTCCTTCTCAGGGCTGCCTCAATTTGCTTTAACTGAGTAATATCGCGTCCAACAGACTGGATTTCAATCACATTTCCCTGTAGGTCAAGCAATAGACGATTCACCCACTGAGTCCAGCGAATTTCGCCATTCACAACCACCCGGTTCTCAATGATCACAGTGGGATTGTCAAGGCTCATCGACTGTAACAGTTGAGCCACCCGCTCCCGGTCAGCTTCATAAATCATCGGGGTATAGCTCTTGCCAATCACTTCTTCCCGGTTAATGCCGAAATAACGGCAATAGGCATCATTGATAAATAGCAGCGTCGTATCTGGCAAAAAACGGGAGATCAGTTCAGTCTGGTCTTCTACAATCGCCCGATAGCGGGCTTCACTCTGTTGCAGTTCCCGTTCGGCAGCTTTGCGATCGCTAATATCCCGATACATGACCATCAAATGCTCTTGCCCCTCCAAAATCCGAACTTTGGCAGACAGCAAGACGGTTTTGACATCACCCGATTGGGTACACAGCTGTACCTCCAAATTGCGAACATATCCCTGCTGTCGCAGCCCTGATCGATACAGGCGACGTTCATCCAGATTATTCCACAGGTTCAGTTCCAGTGCAGTACGACCGATCATCTCAGACTGGGAATAGCCGAAGAACTCTAGTAAACTGTCGTTGACCTCCAGAATCCGTCCATCCGCTAAACTGGCGATCGCAATGGGGTCGGGACTGGTGCGAAAAATAGTCGTGAATTTCTCTTCAGACTCTCTTAAAGCAATTTGGATACGCTGAAAAGAGTGTTGTAACCGATCTGCCATCTGGTTAAACGTCTGCGCCAATGTGTTCAGCTCATAGATGGGCTGATCGGTGGGCAACCGTTGATCGAGTTGTCCAGCGGCTAGCTCTTGGCTGACTCGGTTGAACTGGATCAGGTGTGCGGTGATCTGGTTAGCGGCAACCAGTCCTAACGCGATCGCGATGCCTAGAGTCACCAGACAGAACACAGCCGTTGTGCGGATATTGTCCTGGATCGTTTCCGTGAAATAGGACTGTGGAATCACCGTTACAATTCGCCAATTCAGTCCATCGGGATCTGCATAGGGCGTAATGGTGACATATTGCAGTTCCCCGTG
>DATNOY010000129.1:0-7313 GCA_036703495.1 Coleofasciculaceae cyanobacterium | reverse complement strand
GTCTTTACCCTTGCCTTTTGCGCGGAGTGCGATCAAATTTTTTTATAATTCTGCTTTGAGGAGCGATCGGATTTCCTACTACATCAGAAATTGGAATTACTGAAGCGATCGCCAGTCAACCACAATTGAAAAGCAGGTGAGAGCGAGATGATGCCAGTCAACTCATGCGTAAGATGGGCGATCGTGCTGACTGCAACCCTAACAGCATCGTGACGAGTGCCTTAGATAGAATAGTGCTATCGTTACTGTTGCATCAAGGGGGCAAGCCTAATGATGACCGCTCAAGAACTTGAACAACAACTCCTGCGCCTGTCCCCTACAGACAAGCTTTACCTGATCCAAATTCTTGCCCAAAGCCTTAATACCCTTTGGAGTGACCAACACCCAGACTCCCCTGCCAAGATCTCTGAGTTTTTCAGTCAATCTCCTCTCGCTGAAGTAGCTGCAACCGAAGAACTCGATCTCAAGCGCGATCGTAGCCTTCTAGCCGATCGCTTCACTCTATGACCTATTGCTGATCTTCCAACAGCATTTCAATCACTTCTTGCAAATTTGCCTGTAACTCGTCTAAAGTTTCACCCTGAGAATGCGCTCCGGGGAAGCCAGGGACATAGCTAACATAGAGCTGCGTGTCAGAATCTCGCTCCACAATTGCGGTAAAAGTTCTCATGGCATTTTCAAATCCAGTGCCTCAATTCTAACCAAAAGGGCGATTGTCGCCATACAACATTTGCCTCACCCGCTGACATCAGGAGCGATCGCCCCAATTCACCTTCCGTAATGGCCGCATCCGGGGCTGAATCGATAAGATAGAGGCTTAATCCTAGGGTCAGCATCCGTTCCATCCGCTGCCCGATCGCTTCGTTCAAAGCTGAAATACAAAGCTTACATTGCTGGGAGATTCTCATGGCTGCGGTTGAAGAGAAAACAATGGTTCCCACGGTCATCGTTGGCATTGGGGGCACAGGCACAGAAATCTTGTCGCGGGTGCGGCGGCTGGTGGAAGAAACCTATGGCAGCCTGAAGAATTTTCCAATTTTGAGCTTCCTGACGATCGATACCGATCGCGATTACAAGGTGACGAATCCTTTGGCGGCTGGGTCTGCGTTCAAAGATAACGAAAAGCATTGGGCCAGTGTCAGCGGCAGTCAGGTCAAAGACATGATTGCCAACATGGATAACTATCCCTGGATTAATAGCTGGTTTCCCCGAGAGCTAGAGCGCAACATTAATGCTTTGGAGGCTGGAGCCGGACAGATTCGGGCCTGCGGGCGGTTTGCCTACTTTTGCAACTATCACGCCATTCAAAAGAAATTTATTCAAGCCTGCGATCGCGTCAAGGGCAAGGAAAATTTCATGCTCGATCGCTATGGCGTCAAGGTTAGCAATAACCAGATCAATGTGTTTATTACGGGATCGCTGTCGGGGGGGACAGGCAGCGGCATGTTGATTGATCTATGCTATTGTGCGCGGCACTGGCTGAAGGGGCAGTCCAGCCCGTTGGTAACGGCGATCGTGCCGATGCCCGCTGCCTTTGCCGGGATTGATGTGGGCGATCGGGTCTTGGCCAACGGCTATGCCGCCCTGATGGAACTCAGCTACTTTTCCGATCATCGCACCGAGTATGTCGGGCAGTTTGGCGCTAGCCTGATCGATGAAGTCCGTAATGCTTCCGCTCCCGCCGACTATACCTATCTGGTGGGCACCAAAAACGGCGAATCTGATTTTTCGCTGGAGCAGCTGCGGGAAATGATTGCCCAGGATATTTTCCTGGATCTGACTTCCGACTTTGCGCCCCACAAGCGATCGATCCGCGACAACATTAAGTCGGCCTGGGCGTCCCAAGATCCGGGTGGGCGCGGCTACCCCAAAAACTTCATGAGCTTTGGGCTATCGACGGCCGAAATCCCGATCGCCCAGATCCGCACTTCCATGGCAAACCGTTTGGCTACCGACTTTATCCGCTGGTGGCTGAATCCGGAGGTGCAGCTACCCCCCAGCATGTTGGAAACGGTGCAGGCAACGCTGAAAGCCGCCCGACTGACGGATATTGAGCTATTGACCGATATTTCCTCGGCCGGCGATCGCCCCTACACGGCCGAAATTTCGGCCTGGGTGAACAGCATCCGCAATGAGATTGCCACTGACGATAAGCTGCAGTGCACCCAGCAGGGGGTGAACATGATTGGGGCAGAGAAGGGCAAGATCCTGTCGTTTGTAGAATCGTATCTGAAGCCAAAAGTAGACGACTACCGGGCAGACCATTTCCGCGAACTTAGCCCCGATGAGCGGCTGCATGGCGACTATCTGCAAAAGATGTATGACAACCGCAATAAAGTCATCCAGCAGGGTCGCAAAGCTTTGGAGACCGAGTTCTACCGGATTTTGGAAGACCGGACGCAAGGGCCCAAATTTGCCGATGCCTTTATCCTGGCGGTGCGGCAAATTTTTGATAATGCTGCCGAACGCTTCCGCCGAGAGATGGAGAAAACCTGGCAACCGAACGAAACCAACCGCCAGCACCAGTACGAAAACGCTTTGCAGGATATTACCCACTTCAAGGACAAGTTTGGCGTCACCAAGCAAGCCAAGATGGAGGAGTTCTGTGAGGCTGCCTTACAGGGAATTGAAGGTACGCTGTCGGCGACCATTCAACGCAAGGCGCGGGCGTTGGGGCTAGAGGCGATCGCCCGGCTGCAAGAGCATCTACAAGAGCTGGAGCGTCGTTTTGCTCGCTTCACCCAAAAGCTCAACCAAACCCGCGACTACTTCTTTAACCAAGCCAATCAGCAGGCGGATAACGCCGATGCTCTGCAAATCAATGGCATCAAACTGTTCGATCGCCAAGAACTCAACACCCTCTACCAGGATTTGATTGAGCAGCAAGCCGGAGCCAGCGAGGGCAGCAAAACCCGCTACGAGATTGGCATGAACGGCTTGTGCAGCACGCTATCGCAGGACATTTTGCGGCAGACTAGCCCCCTGTGGAAGGAAACCCGCGCCAACGATGAGGTGATGCGCCTGTTTGACCTGCCCAGCCTCTCGGATGTGCGCGAAGATGACTTCCGCGAAATTATTCAGGATCATGCTCAAGAGGTGATTGCCAAAGCGCCCGACAGCAGCCGGCTGAAAACGGAACTATCCGCTTGCGATCGCCTGTTCAAACTCTACAAAAACGACGAAGCCGAAATTACCAACAACCTGCGGATTGCCTACAACAAATCCAAGCCGATGATTTTGCTGTCTCGGGCCGTCATGACCGGACAGGATGCGGGCTTCACCCCTGCCCAAAACACCAAGGTGGCGCTGATTGGCGGTCGCAATACCTCCAACGAAGCTGCCAAAAAGCTGATCCCGCTGATTCAAGAGTTTGTCCCCAGCAGCGATGCGATCACCCCTTTGGGCGACAACGAACGCCATCGCGTCGTCTTTGTGCAGGAAATCGGCGGGTTTTCGCTGCGCTGCATTGAAGGCATGCCTCAACTGCGCCAGTCCTACCAGGATTGGAAAGGGCAAATCATCCTGGCAAAACGGGCCCGGCTGCGGGGCGAGAACCGGGATTTGCCGATTCCGGTGCATATTCAAAAAGAGCCGCCGTTCTGGGATGTGTTTCCCGAAGATCCGAATGTATTGAAGCTGGTGGTACAGGCCAGAGCGCTGCGGGTACTGCGGCAGGAAGGCAACCAAAGCAGCAAAGAGCAGGTGATTCGCTACACGCGCGGCACCGAAATTGGCACCGAAAACATTGACCTGGCTTCTAGCTGGGAAGAAGCGGCACAGGTGCTAGAAGTGCTGGCTTGCCGTCCCGATCGCGAAGAAATCCAAAAGCAGGTGACTCGCCGCCTATCGCTGACTGAAACGGAAGCCCAAAAACAGACGCTCTTTAATCAGCTGATGGCATATTTGCAGCAGCGGGAACAGGAGCTAGACAAGGCAGGCGGCAAAGATAGTCTGGAATATAAGCGCGAGTCAGTGATTCTGCTGGAGCTAATTCGGCACTATAAGCTGCAAACGGCGATCGCCAATGTGGAAATCTTAGAGTCTTTGCTGCCCGATGCGGCCGTCAGCCTGCCGGTGTCCACCGACAACGGCGCAACCCAGGCTGCCCCTGCCCCTGCCCCCAATTCGGCTCAGGTCTTCTGCACCAGCTGTGGCTTCAAAAACCCAGCTAGTTCAAACTTCTGCGCTAAGTGCGGTAGCAAGTTGACCAAAGTGAATTAAGAGGCGGACTGCTGGCGATCTGGGGTTGATGCGGCTACCCTAGCGATCGCAACAGGTCAGCCAGCTTCGCCTTCTCCACCACATACACCTTCTGCACCTTCCCCTGGGGTACAGACACTTTAGCGGCTGAAAAAGCGACAATCGGGGTGACAAATTTTAGCCCTTTCTGTTTCTTGACTTGTAGGGCTTGCTGCATCGCCCGCGCTAGGAAGTCCTTCTCAAACGGCAAAGTCTCTGTGCCCTTGCGCCGATAGAGCTGCATGCCATCGGTGGTGACAAATCCCCTATGGGATTTAACGTCAATCACATAGGCTTGGCGCTGAGGTGAGATGCAAAGGATATCTGCGTCGCCCAGTCCATTTCCGAGGATCAGGTTGTAGTCAATTTGCCATCCCTCTGGCTTCAGCACCTCTAACGCATCTGCACTATCCTCTTCGCCCTTCGCCCCCTGGTCTGCGTTATTTGCCTGCTGCCAAAGGGACATGCCGTTGGCAACGAGTCCTAAAGCGATTACCCCTAAGCCAGCGTAGAAGTAGGGCGGCATATGCCATGAAGCTGCCGTTGAGGGAGTGGCAGCGGGCAGATGTTTGACTAAGTCATCAAACGTTTTGACTAAGAACAGCGGCAAGACGATGACTAGACCTGCTGCCACCCAAGACTGCACCGCTTTCAAGCGCCTCTTGAGTGCAAGTTTACGGATGTTTTGACCAGCTCGACGGTGGGATTGGGGCATCGATTATTCCAGCTCAAGCAGCAACCTGACTCTTCCTATCTATCCCAGGCGATCGCTCAAGCTAACACAAAAGGGGACTCTGCCTCACTCCAACGGGCAAAGCTTAAGCAGATAGCCCCATGATGGCTCGGTAGCGGCTTTCCAGAGATTGCATTGTCTGCGAAGCGCGGCGGGTTTGCCAGTGGCTTTGGGTGAATAATGCCTGCTGCAGCTGGTCAACATCAATGGTCGCCACCTTGCCGGCGGCAATCACCTGCCGCCCGTTGACCCAGGCACTATCGATTGCCTGACTCGGACGACCCAGCACCAATGAGCCGATCGGATCGGTGCGCGGCAGCAATGATAAGTGGGTGAGATCGTAAAGTACCACATCGGCTTTTTTACCGACCGTCAAGCTGCCCATCTCATCGGCCAAATTTAGCCCTTTAGCCCCACCCAACGATGCCATCGCGATCGCCTCACGGGGTGAGATCCAATAGCGATAATCCGTATCCGTCACGTTGTGCAGGATGGTACCTATTTTGATCGCTTCCAGTAGATCTTGAGAATCATTGCTGGAAGCCCCATCACAGCCAAAGGTCACATTCACTCCTGCCTGCCGATATTTCAGCAGGGGAGCAATGCCGCTGCCTAAGCGCAAATTGCTGAGCGGATTATGGACTACGGTAGATTGGGTTTCTGCCAAAATCTCAATATCCGCCTGATCAAGCCAGACGCAATGGGCTAGGGAGGTGCGAGATCCTAGAAAGCCAATCTGCTTCAAATAGGTGACAGCACTACAGCCATATTTTTCCTGCGCGAGCTGCTGCTGCGCCCGCGTTTCTAACAGATGCGTATGCAAACAGAGCTGATAGCGATCGCTTAATTCCAGCGCTCCCTCTAGCAAGGCATCGGAGCAAAGCTGTACACCCGTTGGGGCAACCACAACCGAGATACCTGCCTCCGGTCGATGAAACTGTTTTACCGTAGAGTGCAGCAACTCTAGCGTCGCTGCGGCACTGCGCAGATACACCCCGTGCTGCTGTTCTATCCCAGCTGCAGGCAGGCTGGCCGGCAAAGATTCATCCTGAACCAACGGTGCGACAAAAGCGCGGATGCCCACTTCTTCATAGGCCCGCACTGCAGCAGCGATCGTCTCTTCCTCTCGTCCTGGGATCAAAATCAGATGATCGACCACGCTCGTTCCACCCGATAGCAACGTTTCTACAGCCGTATGTAAGGCGCTGAGGTAGATTTGCTCTGGTTCTAGAGGCGTAAAGTCATACAGTTCGGCTAACCACAGCTCAAGCGGCATGGGTGGAATGAGTCCGCGTTGCCACATTTCTGGAGAATGGGTGTGGGCATTGACGAAACCTGGCAACAGCAGCTTGTTTCGCCCATCAATGAGGGTGCCAATGGCAGGGAGCTGGGGGGCAATGGCAGTGATGCGATCGCCGACTATCTGTAGGTCAACTGTTTCATATCCTGGGTCAGATGCAATCAAGACACCCTGAATCGTATAGGTCACGCCAATCCTCCAAATGCTTTACATTCATCCATAATCCCCTAAAATTCAAAAATCTAAGACTACTATTGGAGTCGTAATTGTGTTTGAACGAATTACCCTGCCTGATGACGTCCTCTCACCCGTTTCCCCCTATTGCCATGCGGTGAGAGCTGGAGATTTTTTGTTTGTGACGGGGCAGCTAGCCCAAGATCCAGACACGGGCAAAATTGTCTTAGGCTCGATCGAAGAGCAAACCCATCGGGTGATGAAAAACTTGCAAATGGTGCTTAATCATGCAGGATCGGGATTCGATCGCGTGACGATGGCCCGCATCTTCCTCACCGATATCCGGTTTATTCAGGCGGCTAATGAAATCTACGCCTCTTACTTTAAGCCAGACGAACTTCCCGGACGCACAACGATCGGGGTAACGGGGTTAGCTGGAATGGGCGATATTGAAATCGATCTCATTGCATACTGCAAATAATCCTGAGCTTAGCGAGAGCAGCGGTTAGTCCGTGATATCTGACCCATTCTGCTCTCGCTAAATTTCAGAAGCGATCGCCATTCGCCCTCACATTCACGCCTGCGATCGCTTCTAGATTCATCCTCACATCCACTGCTGCATATGCCCTAGCGGATCAACACCGTCATATATTTACCTGCCGCAAAGGGAGCAGGGATAATCGGGGTGAACTTGGCACGGTCATTCGTTATCTGTTTGACGTAAAACTCGTTGATTAAATGCGTCACCTGATCGCGACTGCCAATAATCCATACCTGCGCTTTGTCGGCAGGTTGAGCAGGCAGCAGTTCGTTGAACTCTGTCGTCATATTGATTTCCTCGCTAATGTGTTGTGTGGAGAAGAAAAG
>DATNOY010000128.1:0-2252 GCA_036703495.1 Coleofasciculaceae cyanobacterium | reverse complement strand
AGTTTAATTGATGTATCAATATTTTCGAATATGTTATAAATTTTTCAATGAATTTTTCTGGCTATAGGTATCAAGAGGTATCAAGTCTTTACCCATGAGATGTATGCCTTTTTCAAGGGGGCAGGGCTAACTATTCCCTATTGACTTTTTCTGGCAAATCTATAGCAATTTTTAACTGAGTTGAGTCCAGATTATTTTTTGAAAGTCTTGCTCCGCGAGGCTTTCAAAAAATAATCTGACTTTAGCCGAGTGCACACCGCTATAAGGAAATTGACATGAGTCAAACCATTAATCAGCCCCTTCGTCAGCGTCTATCCTTCCTCGATCGCTATCTGACCCTCTGGATTTTTCTGGCCATGGCGATCGGCGTTGCCCTCGGCTACTTTGTTCCTGGGGTCGAGTCATTTGTTCATCAGTTTCAAGTGGGAACAACGAGTCTTCCCATCGCCATTGGACTGATTCTGATGATGTATCCGCCGCTTGCCAAAGTGCGGTACGAGGAGTTAGGAGATGTCTTTCGTAACGGGAAAATTTTAGGGGTATCCCTGTTGCTCAATTGGGTGATTGGACCAGTTCTCATGTTTCTGCTGGCAATCACCTTTCTCAGAGGCTATCCCGAATACGCGGTTGGCTTGATCTTGATTGGGTTAGCTCGTTGTATTGCCATGGTAGTTGTCTGGAGCGATCTAGCCCGAGGCAATACTGAGTACACAGCTGGATTAGTCGCGTTTAACAGCATCTTCCAGGTGATTTTCTACAGTCCGTTTGCCTGGCTCTTTTTGAGTGTGCTACCACCGCTGTTTGGACTGCAAAGCAACGTCGTTAATGTCAGCATTGCTGAAATTGCTAAAAGCGTATTGATCTATCTGGGCATTCCGTTCCTGGCAGGCTATTTCACCCGCTTTTTTCTGGTTAGAGCCAAAGGAAAACGTTGGTATCACGAAGAGTTCATTCCTAAAATCAGTCCAATAACGCTGGTGGCACTGCTGTTCACGATCGTCGTTATGTTCAGCTTGCAAGGAGAAAAAATCGTCCAAATCCCGCTGGATGTTGTGCGCATTGCGATCCCACTCGTCATCTACTTTGCGCTGATGTTCTTGGTTAGCTTTTACCTGGCATGGCGCATTAAGGCAGATTACGCTACATCTGCGAGTGTGGCATTTACCGCCGCAGGGAACAACTTTGAACTGGCGATCGCGGTATCCGTTGCGGTATTTGGCATCAATTCAGGAGCAGCGTTTGCGGCTGTCGTTGGACCTCTCGTGGAAGTGCCTGCGTTGATTACGCTGGTGAACCTGGCATTTTGGTTTGAGCGGCGCTATTTCAAATCTGCTCAATAAGACTCTAGCTTTTTAAGGGAACTCAGCAGGAAACTCAATGATGAAACATGTCATGTTTGTATGCAAGAAAAACTCCGCTTGGGTGACCCGGGAGGTTTTTGAAGACTGGCAGCTAGATGACCCAGCAGAGCAGCCAGAAATCTTCCCGAGAGTGCGGGCTGAAGTGAGGGAGCGAGTCGTGCAACTGATTAATTCTTTAGAAACTGTGCCTGTTGTTTGAGGGGGATACCGATGAAGGAGCAAGCAACACAATCTATCTCTCAAAACCTTTGGTGGGTCATTCCTGGCAAACTGGCAGGGGTTCGCAAACCGATGTTAGAAGAAATTGCTGACCTAAAAGCAGAGGGGGTTGGAGCAATTGTATCCGTGATGGAGGATGCCGCTAATCTTGACGGGTATGAACAGATCAGTCTCCCTTACCGCTGGCTACCCACTAAAGGTGGAACAGCACCCAGCCCAGAACAAATTAAAGAACTCCAGGACTTTGTAGATCAGCAAAATCTGTTAGGACATGCTGTTGCCGTGCATTGTACCAGCGGCAACCGCCGAACTGGAACGATGTTGGCAGCTTATTTAATTAGCACTGGCTCATCCTATGACGACGCGATGCAAGTCATCCAAACTGCTAACCCCAATGCTGAACTGCGAGAAGCCCAGACTGCATTCTTGCAAAATTTAGTTAAAAGCCAATGAGTATGCTTCACCTCAATGAACCGCTGTTTTTGCAATGGCTCTACCTCATGACATATAGCAGTCCTTATCCAGATGAGCTGGGGTACGGGTGGAACCCCTGGCTGGAGGTTGCGCCCCCTCACCCGTCTTCACCTAGGTGCGTAGGACTATAGCGGTATGCACTCGGCTAAAGCCAGATTATTTTTTGAAAGCCTCGCGGAGTGAGGCTTTAATCTGGAC
>DATNOY010000127.1:0-6579 GCA_036703495.1 Coleofasciculaceae cyanobacterium | reverse complement strand
CGTCCAGCGATCATGCAGGCAGGATCGTCCAATCGGGGTAAGGAGTTTGCCGCTCGGTGGGCAGAAATTATTTTTGAGATTGATCCCACCCCCGAAGGTCGCAAAGCCTACTACGATGACGTCAAATCTCGGGCCGTTCAGTACGGACGTAATCCTGATGATGTGAAAATCTTTCCGGCTGTGATTCCCTTTATTGGGGAAACGGAAGCGATCGCCCGGGAAAAGCAGGCTTACCACAATCAACTGGTTGATCCCATATCGGGATTAATTACCCTTTCCAGTCATATGGACTATGATTTCTCGCAACATGAGTTGGATGAGCCGGTGCAGGATGTGGAAGTGGGTGGCATTAAAGGACTGTTTGAGGTTGCCTTGCGGCTGAGTAAGCAAGAGGGGCTTACCCTCCGAGATATTGGCAGACTCTACGCAGAAGGCATCTTGCTGCCTCATGTGGTGGGCACCCCCACGCAAATTGCAGATCAGCTAGAGGAAAGCTTTAAAAACGGTGAGGCAGATGGTTTTATTATCTCTCCGGCTTATCTGCCCGGTGGGTTTGAGGAATTTGTTGAGTTTGTCGTGCCGGAACTGCAGCGACGGGGACTGTTCCGCAAGGAATACAGTGGTCAGACCCTGCGGGATCACCTGGGATTGGGGAAAGCGAACCTAACGCCTTACTCTCGTCTGCCTGAACCTGTTGGTGTTTGAAGATCTAGGCTCTACGCCTTACCCTGCCTTCATGACGCCAGACACTGCACCCAAAACGATTCGGGGCTTGTTGCGACGGGTGCGGGCAGAAGTAGAAATTGCTGCTGCTCAAGGTTATGACTGGCGATCGGTGATAGATGCTCTGCGGCCGATCACGCAACCGCTCTGGCAGCAGCTCCCCCTAGGTGAACAACAGCGCTTTTTGCGCCATCTTAAACCCTATTGGGAGGTTCATCGACATCGGATCGCTGCCAAGATGGGGAATAGTGTTGAGGAAATGCTGAGTTCGGGACAGCTGAGGATTAAGTCCGGGCGGATTCAGGATTATTGCGCTTCACAGGATGCGGTGGCAGTCACTGTTCGTCATCGTCAAACGAAAACCAATACGATTTTGAACGTCAGTCGCGTCGTGAATTGCACCGGGATAGAGTCCGATTACCGCCGCTCGGATCAGCCCCTGATTGCCCATTTGCGATCCCAGCACTTGATCCGCCCTAACGAAATCGGCTTAGGGTTGGATACTGCCGCTAATGGTGCCGTATTGGATGCAGCTGGACAGGTTTCGACGCTGCTTTATACACTGGGAACTCCCCGCAAAGGAGACTTATGGGAAACGATCGCCGTTCCAGAACTGCGAGGGCAGGCACAGGCAGTTGCTGAGGCGATATTACAGTCGCTGCCGAGGCGGGTACGTCCTGTTCCTACCATTCTTCGATCGGCTAACCTCCATTCAGCCCTGTTACGAGTCCTAAAATAGATCTAGATAGGAATCGCGAAAAACTAGAGCTAACGCTGTCGGCGAACGCTGAGATCTACAATGACTACTTCGCTATGTATATCTAGTTTGCGTATATCTAGTTTGCTAAGTATATCTAGCAAAGATAAAAGCGATGATTGCTAGCGTTTTCGTAATCGATTTGCTAAAGAATCTCCCAAAAATTGCACGATCTGTACCAATACGATGAGTAATACAACCGTGATCAGCATAATGCGGGTATCGAATCGCTGATAGCCATAGCGAATCGCTAAATCTCCTAAGCCACCTCCGCCCACGACTCCTGCCATTGCCGAGTAGCCAATCAAACTAATTACCATGATAGTTAAACCCAGAATTAACGAGGGTAGCGCTTCTGGAATCAACACCTTACGGACAATCTGCCCGTAGTCACAGCCCATTGATTCTGCGGCTTCAATCAGTCCACGATCGACCTCCAGCAGAGCCGTTTCTGACACGCGAGCGAAAAAAGGAATGGCGGATAAGGTCAGAGGTACCAAAGCCGCCGTACTGCCGATCGTTGTGCCCACAATGGTGCGAGTCAGGGGAATAATCGCAACCAGCAGGATAATAAAGGGCAGCGATCGCCCCACATTAACGATCGCTCCTAATCCCTGATGTAAGGTTGGATTTGCCAAAAACCCTTTGGGAGCAGTAATCACTAGCAGCAAACCCAACGGCAAACCAAAGAGGGTCGCAAGCACTGCGGAAATGCTCACCATATAGAAGGTTTCCAGCGTTGCAGTCCACAGGCTGTTGAATAAATCTGCATCCATTAGTTTACCTCTACTTCCAACCCTTGCTGATGCAGGTAGTCCAAAGCAGGTCTGGTTTCTGCGCCCGATACCTCTAGCTGAAACTGCCCTACTGAACGGCCGCCAATCGTCTCGACGCTGCCGTTGAGGATGTTGACATCAACATCAAATTGCCGCACCAAGTGAGATAAAAAAGGCTGGTTAGCGGTTTCACCTTTGAAGGCGATCGTGGCTACAACGCCTTCAGACTGAGCTTTGTGTCGATTGCTGCGCGGAAATAAGTCTTGTGCCAGTCGAGATTTGGGCTGGGCTGCCAAATGAAGCACGCTGCCCTGTTCAATCACTTTGCCTTGCTCTAGAATGGCGACGCGATCGCAAATGTGCTTCACCACGCCCATATCGTGAGTAATCAGCACAATCGTTAACCCAATCCGTTGGTTCAAGTCTTTGAGCAAATCCAGAATGGAGCGAGTCGTCTGCGGATCAAGGGCAGAGGTCGCTTCATCGGACAGTAACACTTTAGGATTGACGGCCAAGGCTCGGGCAATGCCCACACGCTGCTTTTGCCCCCCTGATAGCTGAGCTGGATAGGATTCTCCTCGATCCTCTAACCCCACCAGCGACAGCAGTTCTTCCACCCTGGCTTTGCGCTGCAGCCGACTGAGTCCCATCACTTCTAGCGGAAAGGCAATGTTCTCGGCAGCTGTGCGAGAACTCAGCAAGTTGAAGTGCTGAAAAATCATGCCAATATTCTGCCGGGCCTGCCGCAGGTTCCTGCCCGACAGGGCAGTAATCTCCTGTCCGTCTACAATCACCTTTCCCGAAGTGGGCTTTTCCAGAAGATTCAGGCAACGAATCAAGGTGCTTTTTCCAGCGCCACTCTGACCCAAAACGCCAAAAATCTCGCCAGACTGAATGTCCTCGCTAAACCGCTCGAGGGCAACAAATTCACCGTAAACTTTGCGTAACTCTTGAATTGTGATCACGGTTTGCCTCAGACCAGAGCCCGACTGAATGCTGAACGTTCTAAAACGCTGCAATCACAGCTCCTTTGTATTTGTCGTTAATGAACTGTTTCACTTGAGGCGAAGTCAGCAGCTTGCCCAGTTTTTGAATGTTGGCATCGGTTTCTCGACCCTGCAACACGGCTAAAACATTGGCATAGGGATTATTCTGAGCAGACTCCAGCGCCAAAGCATCTTTACTGGGGTTAAGACCCACCTCAATCGCATAATTGCCATTGACGATCGACAAATCGGTATCTTCCAGCGATCGCGGTAGCTGTGCTGCTTCTAGTTCCACCAACTTTAAATTCTTAGTGTTTTGGTCAATATCTTTTTTAGTTGCGCCCACGGCTGCGCCACTCTTTAGTTTAAGTAAATTGTTGGCTTCCAAGAGCTTCAGCGATCGTCCTAGATTTGTGGCATCATTGGGAACGGCGATCGTTGCGCCATCTTTCACTTCACTCAGCGATTTCAGCTTCTTGGAGTAAAGCCCCAGTGGCTCAATATGAACAGCAACTACAGACACCATATTAATGCCGCGCTGTTTACCAAAATCTTCCATGTAAGGTACATGCTGAAAATAATTGGCATCCAGCTGTTTATCATTGAGCGCTAGGTTGGGCTGCACGTAGTCGGAAAACTCAACGATATCAATATTTAGCCCTGCTGCAGATGCCAAATTGTCTTTAACGTACTTAAGAATTTCTCCATGGGGAACCGGACTAACGCCTACCTTGAGGGTAACACTCTGTCCCGATTGCGCTACTGCAGGGGATGAACTTGAGGGTTTTGCAGAAGACGCGTCATTGGATGGAGAGGAAGTGCAACTAGAAAAGACAGTAGATACTGCAAATGATCCAGCTGCTACTAGAAAATAGCGGCGATTTAACCGGGAAAAATGAACTGATGAATGAGATGAAATGTTTCTCCTGTCCATAATTACACTCGATGCCTAAATCTTGAACAATGTGATGAATAGGTGCCTAAAGTCCTGAGACGACTAAACCCCAAACAACCTCTAATTTACGGTAAGTCGATCAGCATACCGTAGATTATTCAAGCAGTATCGCATATCTTGCTTCAGAAAACAAGCTAGGCTTTGTCCGACAAATTTGGGGATCAGGGGGTAGAGCGTTTCTCAGTCAGAGGTTTGAGAGGTTAAAGCCATGCAATTTTCTCAACTGTGAACTGTCTTGAAGCGACCATTTTCAAAATGTCTTTTCTTAAGCTTGATTTTCTGCAAACACCCATGCTAGGTTGCTAAATATTCAAATAATCCGGTAAATCGACCAATTTATCGTAGTATGCGAATCAGCGCAAAATGTTCAACCAGCTCTCAATTCTTTTTGTTCAACTAAATTGCTCAAAATCGCTGCACAACAGTTATTCAGTCTGAGCAAAAGTTTGAACTTGCCAGCCAACTCTAAAAGCCAGGGAATTCCAAACCGAGGAAATTCATATGTCTACCACGCTTGACAGCACACAAGTCCTAGAACAGCCTACTTCAGCCGCAGCTACGTCTTGGCTGCGAATCCCTGATGAAGCTACATTGCCGGAAGACTTGAGAAACCTCTTTCAAGCCCAGCGCGATCGCTATGGCTTTGTCCATCCTTATTTCGTTGGCTATTCACTCAACCCTGATCATCTGCGACGCTGGTTTAGCTATTATGATGCGCTGCAGCATGGTAAAGGTGAACTCTCTCATCGGGAGCGTGAAATTATTGCGGTCGTCACATCTGCGACGAATCACTGTCAGTCTTGCGTAATCACGCATCAAGCGCAGTTGCGTGACGTGTCGGGTGATGCTGCTTTTGCGGCAGCAGTAGCAGAGGATTATCGCAACGCTGATTTAACCGAGCGGGAGCAAGCGCTGGCAGAGTTTGCAGTAAAGTTAACCCAACTCTCTAGTGAGCTTTCCCCGGATGACTTGGCACCCCTCCGCCAAGCAGGGCTTTCAGACGAAGCTATTTTGGAAGCAGGAGAGATTGCAGCCCAATTTAGCCTTTCCAATCGCCTATCGAAAGCTTTTGGGTGGAAAGTAAAGCCTGAACAGTACCGACTGTAATTCTACACTGCGGCAAGCTTCTAGCAGTTCTGCTTGCCGCCCCTGCTTGGACAAGTGTTAACGTCAAGGTGCAATCATGAGCCTGAACAGTCAGATTTTAGACAGACCTGTTTTTGAGAAGCTGCCGCAAGTTGAAGCAACTCTCAATTATTTGATGCCAATGGCAGAGAAACCCGTCAACTATACCTATGAGCCACCGCCTGGTATTCCACGCCAGAGCGGCACCTATGAGACGCGCAAGTTGCCTATCTACAATGCGCGATCGATTTCCAAAATTTTTTCGCTGGAGCGGGAGGGTTTTGTATTCACTGAACATCACAGTGACGTTCAGGACTTCTACAACGAAGATGAAGTACGCTATGTCTATTTTTTGGAGGTGGAACAACTGGTAGCAGATGTGACAGGGGCAGCCAAGGTCATTGTGTTTGATCACAATGTTCGAGATGCTCGTCGAGCCCAGCAAGGTCTAAACGGTGCGAAGGAACCTGTGAAGAGAGTTCACAATGACTTTACTGCCAAATCTGGCTATAGCCGGGCGCAGATTGTGCTTTCTGCACTGGGTGCAGATAACCTCAACGCATTGAGGCAGCAACGATTTAGTATTATCAATGTTTGGCGTCCGATTGTCAGTCCTGTGCAGACGTCGCCGTTGGCGGTCTGTGATGCGGGCAGCATTGCACTATCCGATTTGGTTGCTAGCGATTTGGTGTACCGCGATCGCGTGGGTGAGACTTATGCAGTGACATACAGTCCAGAGCACCGTTGGTTTTACTTTCCGCAGATGCAGCAGCATGAAGTGCTGTTGATAAAATGCTTTGACTCTGTGGAGGAGGGTCGAGCACGATTTACTGCCCACACTGCATTTGATGACCCAACGAGTTTGCCAGATGCTCCATCGCGGGAAAGCATTGAACTCCGAACATTGGTCTTATATTCTAACTAACGCTTTTGTGTCGTAGCTCTCACAGCGCTTTACGCTTGATTCAGCGCGGCTTCTCAAAAATAACTGTGGCTGATGCCATTGAAAATTGCTGTAACCTCTGCCGCAGTTCATTCAAAATCAATACAAAATATACTGAATGATTAAAACCCCGGATTCTTGAAGAATTCGGGGTTTTTGGAGAGATTTTATGCTGAAGCTTGTACAGATTGTACCCGGATGCAGCCGTTGTCATAGCCATCTAAAAGCCTCCTGAGTCAATGAATTTTATGAACTTGCACTGCTGAGCACCTTGCGGCCCTGACGATTGATCTACTGGAGCCGATTGGACAACT
>DATNOY010000126.1:0-14082 GCA_036703495.1 Coleofasciculaceae cyanobacterium | reverse complement strand
TAAGTCTGATAGAGAACTTACTTTAAAGTTCAAAATGAAATTTGACCATGAAAGATATAAAGACAACACAGTAGTTAGAGACAACAACAAATACAGGTTTAAAACGTCCATAGGATTCAGGTTTCATTACGATAGAGTGATATACTCCCGACGCTGATGCTATGCATACAGCCTGGGCTTTTCAGTGCCCCCTGGTATCTCCAGAGCGAAGCCCTGCCGGGGGCGTACGGACGTTATTTCAGCTGTATTGAGAGTCCATGGGATCACCCAACGCAAACGTAAACAATTCAAAAAGGATGCCCAACCTCTGTACTATCAGAGCTTGACGCATCCATAGAAATCGACCCACCATCGGTCTTGTTGCCGGATTCAATCCTATACACTGAGCTTTCGAGGTTCAGTAGTTTGCCAGCTTTTTCAGCTCTCTGGCACTTCGAATATAGCTCAAAATAGCCTATATGTACGTGTTTCAGCCCTTATCAATTATGAAGATCGTGTGTTCATTTCGGCGCTATTTTCTAGCCGCGTCTCGGGTAGAGCTCAACGCGCGTGAGACTCAATGTAATCAATCACATCGTCCAGCGTCATCAGCTTGCCATAATCGGTTTCAGGAATTTCGACGCCAAAGGAGTCATTGATGCCAATCATGAAGTTGAGAAAGTCAAAGGAGTCAATTCCCAAAGCTTGTCGGATATTCTCATCATCCCCTAGAGCATCAAAATCTGCTTCCGGAGCAATAGTTCTGAGAATATTCACCGTTATCTCTTTAGTTTGAGTTTTATGAGTATCCATCATTCAAGTATTGAATCAATAAATTCATCTACAGCTGCTCAACCGCCTGGAGTTGATGGTTCAAGGCTTGCAAAAACCTTGCGCCGATCATGCCATCGGTAGCGCGATGATCACCCGCTAAGGTCGCCGTCACCACCGGCCGAACGTCCAGCATTCCCATCTCTGCCCACGGTCGTTCAGCAATTCTGCCAAACCCGACCAGCCCCACCTGCGGCGGATAAATCACCCCAAACACTTTTTCCACGCCGATATCGCCCAAGTTGGTGAGAGTCACAGTAGCGTCAGTTAATTCTGAACTCCGTAACCGTCCCCCCCGCGTTCGCTCAATCAAGTCACGCATCGAGTCCATCAATTCATCGAGGCTCTTGAGATCGGCATGGTGAATGGCCGGAGTCACCAACCCCCCTTGCCGCAAGGAAATGGCAAAGCCAATGTGGATCGATTCTTGCACCTGCAGTTGATCGTCAATCCAGAAACCGTTGAGTTCGGGGACTTCTGTCAGCGCCTTTGCCGTTGCTTTAATCAACAGTACTACCGGTAAAATCCGCTCTTTGAGCGATCGCTTCTGGTTTTCTGCCTCCAGCCATTTCAAAGCCGGGCTCATATCAATTTGAGTTTCCAGAAAATAGTGGGGAATATCCCGGTTGGCGCGCGACATCGCTGCCGCGATCGCCCGTCGCATCCCCAGCTGAAATTCGGCAGGAGCAGGCGGTTTGGCACTCGTTGGCAGCACCCGCTCGGGGACAACGGTTTCTGGAGCGGATTCTACAGGGGGTTCGCTCCAGAGCGGTTTTACGGGGACGGGCAACGCGGTCGCCGCTTCCCGCACATCTCGTTCCTGAATCGCGCCCTCCGGCCCTGTCCCGTGCAGCTGGCTCAGATCAATTCCCCATTCTGCGGCTAACTGCCGCGCTAGCGGCGAGACACGCAATCGCTCCGCGGTGGGCGGGCGGGTAGCAACGGGCAATTCCGAGGCAGGCTGAACGGTCTCAAGCTGTTTTTCGGCGATCGGTTCTTCGCCAGGTATCGGCTCCTCAGCGGTCTCCGCATGAATTTGGGCCATCACCGTCCCTACGGGAACTTTAGTCTCCGGTTTTAGCAAAAGCTCATCTACAATGCAGTCCTCAAAGACTTCAATCTCCATGATGCCTTTATCGGTTTCGACATCGGCAATGATGTCCCCCCGTTTCAAGCGATCGCCCGGTTTCACATGCCAGGCGACTAAGGTGCCGGTCTTCATATCCGCCCCCAGGCTGGGCATACAGAAATCAGCCATGGCGGGACACCATCCTTTGTACAGTTTGGACGATTGTGGCGGCTTGAGGCAGGGCGGCTTGTTCCAGGTGGCTGGCATAGGGGATGGGCACCTCAGCGGCACAAATCCGCTCTACCGGAGCATCCAGATCATAGAAAGCCTTTTCCATGATCCGGGCGCTAATCTCTGCCGAAATGCTGCCACTGCGCCACCCTTCATCAATGATGACGGCACGGTGGGTTTTAGCAACGGAAGTCAGAAAGGTTGCCTCATCCAGGGGACGCAGGATGCGCAAATCAATCACTTCGGCGGCAATTCCCTGCTGCGCTAAAGTGTCCGCTGCCGCTAGCGCCTTAAACAGGCTGGCCCCGTAGCTGATCAAGGTGACATCGCTTCCCACTCTGCGAACTTTAGCGCGATCGATATCTACAGGCTGCGGCTGCACTGGCAGTTCCCCTTCTAGGGTATATAGCAAGGTGTTCTCAAAAATCAGCACTGGATCAGGGTCTTCTAAGGCCGTCCAGAGCATCCCCCGCGCATCTTCCAGCACGGCAGGGGTGAGTACTTTGATCCCAGGAATATGCGCATACCAACCCTCCAGGCTATGGGAATGCTGGGCTGCCAGTTGTTTACCACCGCCTGTCCCCATCCGAATCACCAACGGCACATTAAACAATCCCCCAGACATATGCAGGTAGGTGGCGGCTGTATTGAGAATCTGATCGGCCGCCAGCAAACTAAAATTCACGGTCATCACCTCTACGATCGGCCGCAGACCGCCTAAAGCCGCGCCAATCCCCGCTCCGGTAAACCCCGACTCACACAGGGGCGTGTCTATAATCCGATCGCTGCCAAACTCTTGCAGCAGCCCTTTACTCACCCCAAACGCTCCGCCATAGCGCCCCACATCTTCACCCATTAAAAAGACGCGATCGTCTTGACGCAACGCTTCACGCAACGCTTCGCGCACTGCTTCCCGATAGCTGAGGTGAAGGGTGGGCAGATCCGGGGCGGCAGCATTCATGTCCCTGTCCCTCGCTCAGAATAAACAAAGCGGGTTAACTCTGCTGCCGGTTCCCAGGAACAGGTTTCGGCATAGGCGATCGCCGCTGCAATTTCCTCATCGACTTCCCGGTTGATCTGATCCAAGGCGGTGTCACTCAATAATCCCTGCGCTTTCAGCGTTTGGCACAGCCCAGCGATCGGGCAGCGTTGTTTCCATTGCTCAATTTCAGCTTTGTCGCGGTACAGATCCGGATCAAACATCGAATGGGCCCGGAAGCGATAGGTCACACATTCTAGAAAAAAGGGTTTTATGGCATTCCGCACGGTGTTTACGGCTTCATGGGCGGCAGCTTCTACCGCTAAGACATCCATGCCATCCACCGTCAGGTGATCTATGCCGTAATTGCTGGCTTTCTGAGCCAGGTTCGGAACGGCGTGAGAGTATTTTAACGCAGTCCCCATGGCATATTGATTGTTTTCGCAGACAAACAGGACAGGCACCTGCCACAAGGCCGCTAGATTCAAGGATTCATGAAACTCCCCTTCGGCAGCCGCTCCATCTCCAAAAAAACAGCAGGTGACGCGCTTTCGCCCTAGCTTTTTGTCCGCTAAGGCGAGTCCCACCGCTAACGGTAAGCCGCCACCGACAATAGCATTGCCGCCATAAAATCGCTGCTCTCGATCAAACAAATGCATTGACCCACCTCGCCCCCGGCAGCAGCCGCCGAGCTTGCCATACATTTCTGCCATCACGGTGGTCATGGGAATCCCCCAGGCTAAGGCCTGTCCATGTTCCCGGTAGGTCGCTACGATCGCATCTCCCGCCTGCAAGGCCTGCATCACCCCCACTGCCACCGCTTCCTCGCCGTTGTAGAGGTGCAGAAAACCGCGAATTTGCGCCGCACTATACAGTTCGGCACATTTGTCTTCAAAGCGGCGAATTCGTACCATTTGCCGCAGTAATGCTAGGGGATGCTCGGCAAGATCACCCGGCTCACAGTTCGGCTGGATCGCGCTTTTCTTTTTCATCAATCCGTCTCCAGGGTAGATATATCCCCTTCCGGTAAACCCAGTTCCCGCGCCTTCAGCAACCGTCGCATGATCTTGCCGCTGCGCGTTTTGGGCAGACTCGCTTGGAAGGCTAACTCTTTGGGGGCGATCGCTGCCCCCAGTTTCTGCCGGGCAAAACCCAGGAGCTCTAGTTTTAACGCCTCACTGGCGGCATAGCCTGGTTTCAGCGCCACAAAGGCTTTTACCAGTTCCCCAATCATCGGGTGGGGTTTACCAATCACGCCAACCTCCGCTACGGCCCGATGCGCCATCAATGCACTTTCCACTTCAAACGGACTCACGAGATGTCCGGATGTCTTGATCAGGTCGTCCTCTCGCCCGACAAACCAAAAGTAGCCATCGGCATCCCGCCGGGCGCGATCGCCGCTTAGATACCACCCCCCAACGAAGCATTGCTGGTAGCGGGCTTCATCGTGCAAATACCCCCGAAACATCGAATGCCAACCCGGCCGCAGCGCTAACTCCCCATCCCGATCTGCTTGCTCGATCACGGCGATCGTTCCATCCGCCTGTCGCTCGACAATCGCGGCTTCTATCCCGGGCACGGGACGCCCCATGGAACCCGGACGGATGTCCATGGTCCGGTAGTTGGCAATCATGATGCCGCCTGTTTCGGTTTGCCACCAGTTGTCGTGGATCGGTAACCCGAGCTTCGCTTCACCCCACACGACGGCTTCTGGATTCAGCGGTTCCCCGACGCTCAACACCAGCCGCAGATGACTTAAGTCATATTGCGTTTTCGGTTCGATCTCCATTCGCATTAATCGCCGAATCGCGGTGGGAGCGGTGTACCATACGCTCACTTGCTGCGTTGCTAAAATCTGGTACCAGCGGTCGGCATCAAACTCCGCTGCATCGACAATGCTCGTTACACCTAGCGTCAGCGGCGCAATCATCCCATACGATGTTCCTGTTACCCAGCCAGGATCGGCCGTACACCAGAAAATATCCTCCGGGTGTAGATCTAAGACATATTTGCCGGTCATGTAGTGCTGATACACCGCTTTGTGAACGTGGATCGCCCCTTTTGGCATCCCGGTGGTACCACTGGTGAAATGCAACAATGCCATGTCTTCTGCTGCGGTCGGCACCACTGTAAACTCTGGCGAAGCTTCGGCCAGTAACTGCTCTAAAGACCAGACGCCTGTCTCTAGATGGGCCGCAGCATCTGCAATCAAGATGTGCTGCAATTGCGGCAGCCGCTCTCGGATCTGCGCTACTTTCTGCCGGTAAAGTGCTTCTGTCGTGACCAAGACTTTCGCATCCCCGCGCTCCAGCCGTTGCCAGATGGGCTCGGGTCCAAAGGCTGAAAATAGCGGACAAAAGACGCTGCCTTGCTTTAAGCTACCTAAGGCGGCGATGTAGAGCGCCGGAATTCGCCCCGCTAAGCCAAAGACTCGCTCTCCTTTGCCGATCTGCAATCGGTGCAATACGTTGGCGAACCGATTGGTCTGGGCTTGCAAGTCTAAGTAGGTGAAATCTTGAACCTGCCAATCGGCATCTATAAACCGCAGGGCGGTCTGCTGCCCCCGAGCTCCGGCTGCGTGCCGATCAATCGCCACTTCGGCAATATTCACGCCACCTCCCGGCTCTTTCCCCTGCAGCTCTGCCTCTAGCAAAGACCAGGAAAAACTCCGGCAGGTCTCGACATATTCCCTCAGATGGGGCACTACGACCCCGCTCTGCTCGGTCTTCTCGATGGTTTTCCACTCCATGGCTTAACCTCGGATGCTGTCGGATCTTACCCATCTTGCACTCGACTCGCAATTCAATGTAGTCCCTAATGCTGAGGAACTTGTGAGGAGACTCCATCCCTCTACTAACCCACTCTAGAACATTGATTTCCCTCACCTACCGATGATTAAGTCATGTAAGCTTTCTCCCGTCCTCTGCCTTTTCCTCATTACGATCAGGTGAAAAACCAAAATATCATCGGAGCTCACATCATGAACCCGCCTACAACCCATCCTTCTTATACAGACCAAATGAACCATATCCGCAGCAATGCTGCCATGCTCTCCCATGCTCTCCCAGACGTCATGAAAGGCTTCTATGCGCTCAGTAAAGCCGCTACTTCCCCAGGCGCCCTCGATGCTAAAACTAAAGAATTAATCGCCCTGGCCATCGCCGTCGCTACCCATTGCGATGATTGCATCCCTTTCCACACCACCGCCGCCCTCCAGGCCGGTGCCTCTCGTTCAGAAATCCTCGATATGCTCGCTGTCACGATCTCCATGGGCGGTGGCCCAGCCCTCATGTTTGCCTCCCATGTCCTCGATGCCCTCCACGAACTACAGCCACACACCCCAGACACTTGACCGATAACCCGCTAAAAAAACTAAACTCGAACTCCTCTCTCCAAGCTCATCTCTTCCACGGGTGTTTCCTCTCTTACAACGACGGATCAGTCGTAAAGGATTTCACCAAACGATTCCAAGCTTTATTAAGCTATCTAATTTTGCATCGTCACGCACCCCAAACTTGCTAGCGGGTTGCCATTCAGCTTTGGGCAGAATCCACTAAGGCTCAGGCGCGCATCAATCTCTGCAAAGAGTTGAGCTATTTGCGGCATGTTCTTCCCCAGTGAGATACCGTTTCAAGCATCGATGTCAAAACACTGCCTTGGTCACCCAGCATTCGATTCACGCTGGATGTAGCTCAATTTGAAGAGGCGATTCAGGCAGCACAATCAACCGATTCCAACTCCGCAAAAATGGCGTTACAGCAGGCTATACCGAGGAACGCTGTTGCCCGACTGCGAAGATGAATGGTTCCTACCTGAACGTGAACGGCTCCAGCAGATGCAAATCGGAGCGTTAACAGTTGATTGACCTGTTGATCAGCAAGACTACCGTGCCTAGATTACACGCAACAGCTAGGAAGCCATGTGCCAACTCTACGCGAGCGCCACACGGATTCAACGGATTCAACAAGATTCGCGAGTCTTGAATCTCAATCAATTCTCAAGCCAACGCAGAGATCAACCGCTGCAAGAGTCAGCTAATCAGCTTCAAATCCCTTAACCATCATCATTTTTTCCAGATACTACCAGCTTGGTACAGCCGTAGCCATTGTGCCTTAGGGCATTTTTGTGAGCGCGCGGAGCACCCACGCAGCCAGCTACGGGAATTAGCCCTTAGAGACTAAACGCACAACCCGTTATTCACAACAATTTGTTAATTTCAGAAAAGTACTTTAAATCGATCGATTAACCGGAGTATAGTATCAATGTCCACAGCGAATCAATGATCAGCAATCGCTGTACCCTGTCCAAGAAGCCAAATATCGGCGTTCTTCGAAAAAATTTCTACCTATGGTTCTTAAAGCAAGTCAGCATAACTTAGATTCAGCTAGGAATAATCTTGAGCCCGACCCCCAATCGCCCAACCGCATTAAAAAAATGCTCCCGCCAGAACGGCTCATTGCTTTAGCCTCTGTGTTAGTTATCCTTGGGGCTTGGTCTCTGGCTACTTCATTACAGTGGGTCAGTCCCCTGTTTTTACCATCGCCTATTTCAGTTGGGTTAGCATTTTTAGAGATCTTGAAAGAGGGCTATAAAGGCAACTCTTTGCTGTTCCACATCGCCCAAAGCATGTATCGCTTGCTACTAGCGCTGCTGCTAGCAATAGTCACCGCTATTCCCTTAGGCATGTTGAGCGGTTTTTCTAAACCCTTTCGGGCAGCGCTTGATCCGCTGATAGAGTTTTACCGACCCTTGCCGCCTCTGGCGTATTACACGCTATTGGTCATTTGGTTAGGTATTGAAAATCCTTCCAAAATTGCCTTACTGTTTTTAGCAGCATTTGCACCTTTGTATATTGCAGTAGTTTCAGGAGTTCAACGAATTTCCATCGATCGCATTAATGGAGCACGATCGCTTGGTGCAACCGGATGGCAGTTATTTCTATATGTTATTTTTCCTTCATGCTTACCTGAAATATTTACCGGATTACGGACGGCGATCGGAGTTGCTTATTCCACATTAGTTGCCGCTGAAATGGTTGCAGCTGTTTCTGGTGTAGGCTGGATGGTACTCGATGCCAGTAAATTTCTTAGAAGTGATGTCATCTTCGTAGGCATCATCATTATGGGCATCATTGCAATCTTAATTGACACCGGAATTCGCTGGGTGCAGCAAGTGCAGTTACCCTGGATCGGTCATGACTCCTGAATTCCATCACCTGCTATTCTCTACTGGCTCAAAATTTTCATCACTTCCCTCAGCAAAATGATGTTGTGAAGTTTCACGTTGCTCAACTCTATTAACTGCTAGGACACTCTGAATATGCAATTCAAAAGAAGAGAGATACTACTGGGCTTAGTTGGCTTTAGCTTACCGCTAATCACTTCTAGCTGTACCAGCACCCCGCCAACCTCTTCAGGAGCCCCTGAACCTAACTCCACATCGAATAGTGCTACTGCACCTGCCAAGATCCGCATTGGGTACCAAGTTGTTCCGGGGGGCGAAGTATTGGCAAAAGCGCTGGAACTAGCGAAAAAGGCATTCCCAAACTCGGAAGTACAGTACATCAGCTTTGATTCTGGACGGGACGTGAACACGGCTTTCGCAGCCAAAGGAATTGATTTTGGCTTAGTGGGGTCGGTACCTACTAGCGTTGGCATTGCTCGTAATCTGCCTTACTACGTTTATTTTATTCACGATGTCATTGGCAGCGCAGAAGCCCTGATTGCCAAAAATACGGTGAAGGCGATCGCTGATCTCAAGGGTAAAAAAGTGGCCACCCCCTTTGGCTCTACTGCACATTTTTCCCTGCTGAATCTACTAAAGCTAGAAAACATTGACCAAAAAGATTTAACTATTCTGGATTTACAACCGCCCGATATGGTTGCGGCTTGGCAACGGGGAGATATTGATGCAGGTTACGTCTGGCAACCTAATTTAAGCAAGTTGCAAAAAGCAGGTGGAACCGTTCTAAAAACCTCAGCAGATTTGGCCAAAGATGGAGTAATTACCGCTGATGTCGGTGTTGTCAGCAAAGAATTTGCTGATCAATATCCAGATGTAGTCAAGCAATATGTTGATGTGCTAAATGAAGCAGTCAAAATCTATCGTGCGGATCCGACAGCGGCAGCCAAGACGATCGCTTCTGAACTGGGCATTAGTCCTGAAGAAAGCAAAACTGCCATGAGCGAAATCATCTGGCTAGATTCCACCGAGCAGAAAGACCCCAAGTATTTGGGTACAGCAGATCAGCCTGGTGCTTTTGCGAAAATCCTCAAAGAGTCGGCTGATTTTATGGTGACGCAAAAGACAATTACTTCTGCTCCTGACCTAGCAGGTTATCAAAAGAGTTTTTACACAAAAGCCTTGTAGCTGTGACAGGACAGAGCGATAACCCATGACCCGGAGCAATTTATGACGACCTATTCACAAGTCACACCCATAGCCAATCGCCCTACGAGGGACACTATTCATCTATCCAACATTGGATTAACGTTTGGGTCAGGTACCAACCAGATTGAAGTACTGCAAGCCATTCATTTGGAATTGCGATCGGGTGATTTTGTTTGCGTTTTAGGCTCCTCTGGTTGTGGCAAAACTACGCTATTACGCGTTCTAGCTGGGTATCAGACACCCACCACCGGATCAGTCCTCATTTCGGACAAGCGACATACTCAGCCTAATGCCGATGTAGGAGTTGTGTTTCAGCGACCTAACCTGTTTCCCTGGCTGACGATCGCCCGCAACATCGAATTTGGACTAAAAATGCAAAGCGTCAGCAAAATAGAGCGCAAGCAGCGGGTCTCGCATTATCTAGATCTGGTGGGGCTATCTCATGCAGCGCATCTATTGCCGTATCAGCTATCTGGCGGCATGCAGCAACGGGCAGCGATCGCACGCACTTTGGCGGCTGATCCCAGACTGGTACTCATGGATGAACCTTTTGGAGCGTTGGATGCGTTAACCCGAGAATCAATGCAAATTCACCTGAAAAGCATCTGGCAGCAGACCCAAAAAACAATCTTTTTCATCACCCATGATGTTGAAGAAGCTCTGCTGTTAGGGACTCGTATTATCGTCATGCATGCTCGTCCGGGCAGAATCGTTAGAGAAATCCAGAATCCGTTTTCGAACCGTACAGAGTCGGCAAGCCATCTGCGTCTGTCTAGAGAATTTGTAGAAATGCGAGAACAGCTTGTCACAAGTATCCGGGAGGTTGATTAGGCGAAGCATCCCCAAACCCCGGTTTTTTCATCACGGATTTAGGACTGCTATGGATCGCATCAAGTAAATCAAATAAGGCATATAGCAATCCCAAATCAGTTGTGAAATGTCCCTGTAGTGCGTGTGCGTAGCGTGGGCATCACCCAAACGTCTCGTTCGCGCTGGGTCTCGGGCAAGATGCCCGCACTACAAATTCTTACAAATCAACTATAGCAATCCCAAGTCAGTTGTGAGCAGGGGTGGAGGGGGCAGTGCCCTCTCCTTGGAGACGCCGTCCTCAAGCCTCGCTTAGGTTCTCTCATGACTGATTTAGGATTGCTATACCAATAATTTAATTCAGAACGAGCCTATCTCTCCTAAATTAAGTTATTGACAGAGAAATTATAAACACTTAGAAATATTAGCAGCAGCAGTCACCAAAGATTTTATTGCGATGGTTTAAAGTAAGTTAAAAAATATAGCTATGTTTCTCCAATTACCTCTTTAAATTGGATAGTAGTGGCATATCCAAAAACAAGCTTGATCGACACCAGATAAAGCTCCTCTTCAGGGTTAAAATCCTACTTTTTCACCATTCATTCATTCCGATCATATAGATATACTATTTCAGTCTAATTTGTTCTGAGTTCTATATATCAATCATTCTGAGTTTCAGTATGAATCCTCAGTTAAACTCGCTTTATCATCGAGCTATTCAACCGTCGTTAAACCTCCATAAAAAGCAAACGTCGCTTTCTTCAGAATTAGAGAACAGGTCATCTAACATCAAGCCTTTACTTCGTGCGTCCGATAACGGATCTCGCTCAACCCTGCAGGAGCAGATATTTCCAAAAAACATCTCAGTTTTGTTCGCCAAGCGCGCAAATTCCTTCACGCACATTGAGCCCTCGTTATCAGTGCAAAAGCAGTTGGCTACTGGCGTCAAAAAGTCAACGATCAAAGTTAATTATAAAGGAAAAGTTCCCCAGTCCGTTCAAACTGCTTTTCAATATGCAGCTAGCATTTGGCAAACGGTAATCTCCTCCCGGATTCCTATTACGATTCAAGTCAGTTGGGAAAAAGAAAAGCCGCTTTACTTGGGTTCCACAGCGGTCCTAGAAGCATGGCGAGATTTCCAGCATGCTCCCCTTAAAAATACCTGGTATCCAATAGCGCTTGCCAACAAATTTGCTGGTAGAGATCTAGATCCAAATCTGCCCGATGCAGTCATCAATCTCAATCGCAATCAGCCCTGGTATTTCGGCACAGATGGCAATGTTCCCCAAGGGCAATTTGACCTAGTTACCACTGCAATGCATGAAATTAATCATGCAACCAGCATTTTTGGTTTTATGAACTATGGTTCCCGTACAGGTAAAGGCAGTTGGGGGTTCAATACAGGATTTCCTGAACTCTATGATCGGTTTATAATCAATGGCAGTGGACAGCGCCTCTTGAATACTAAACACTTCCCCAACCCTTCAAAAGCGCTAGGCAACCAGTTGACAGGCAACAACCTTTTCTTCAATGGCACCCATGCTAGAAATGCCAACGGTGGGAAACCACCTAAATTATATGCTCCTAGCCACTGGGAACCGGGTTCCAGCTATGCACATCTGGATGAAGCAACTTACCCTCCTGGAAATCCCAATTCCTTAATCACACCTGGCTTTAACTTTGCTGAAGCAATTCACAATCCCGGCCCGATCGCAATGGGTATTCTAAAGGATATGGGATGGATATCAAAATCTATTGCTCCATAAAGGATCACGGATTTTCATCGCTCCACCGCAGCAAGTAAGAAACTTGAGCCGGTAGAGTGGAAGGATTAAACGGTTTAGTAATTGCTCCGGCAAATCCCATCTCCTGAAGCTGCTGCGAGGTGAACCAATTGGCTCGGGCCGTAATCAGCAAAATTGGGATGGATTGAGTCATTGAGTGGTGCTTCAATTGTTCAATGAATATCAGGGCATCCGTTTCTGCCGTAGCAGTATCTAATAAGATGGCATCAGGACAGGTTGCCATACAAAGATCAATTCCCTCTTTAATTGAGTCCGATAGGGTGACTCTCCAGCCGCCAAATTCACGAAAAGAGGCATATAAAACTTCTCGGATACTGGCTTCATGTTCAATCAACAGGACTGTTTTGGTAGACATGAATAATGCCTTTCTGCTGATAGAGAGGAACAGCTTGCATTTGCAGAATTATGTAAGAAGCTGCTTGAGCATTTCTTCAATCTGAAAATGATGGTTGAAGTCCAGTTGTAGATCTTCCAACATTTGACCAGCAACTACCAAACGACCTCACGTAATCATGCTCATCTAGCTCTTATCAAGCTTGAACTCAGACATAGATTGCACCCATAACACAGCGATTTATCTAGCAACTTATAGCGCTACAGTGCTTTGCGCTTGATCGTGTGAGTTATTTTTGAACAGCTGTGCTTCGCGCGACTGCTCAAAAATCACTGTAGCTAGCGCAATTGAAAATGCTGTAAATGGTAGATCGCTGAACATGCCTAAACAACTTACAAATTGCTAGGATTAATTATTTTCTAGATTAGAACAAGAAAATAGGAAACTGATATGAAAGGGTAGTTCTATACACTCCAACCCAATATTTCTGCAACTTGTCTCCAAATTATTCCTGCCTTAAAAGGCTTTGTAATCACACCTGCCACTTCCAAATCTGCAAATCGTTGGCGATCGCTCGACAGGACTTTAGCAGTTAATATAATCACCGGAATTGTTTGAGTTTCAGGATTTGCCTGAAGCTCCTCACACATTTGAAACCCATCCATATCTGGCATAGATATATCCAGCAGAATCGCATCTAATGCTTCAGTTCTGGCAACCTGCAAACCCTCAACACCTGATGTAGCCGTGATTGTCAGCCAATGCCCAAATTCTTCAAGCGAGGCTTGGACAACTTCGCGAATATCTTCTTCATCATCCACAATGAGAATATGCTTAGTCATAAGTAGGTAGTTAGAGTTAAACATAAAACCTTAAGACCCTGCGCCGCCCGCTGCGCAGGCGGCACAGGGTCTTAGCTCTGGTTCTTAATTACGATAAGGTACTTAGTAAAAGAGTTGGCGAAAGCAAATCATCGGTTTATTAATCGACGCTTGATTCTATATACTGAATCTTCCCGCATTGTTATAGGCTTCATCCTATATTTCTTTTAGCAAATTTCTTTTGGCGAATGGCAACGCCATGTAAAAAGTACTGCCCTCTCCAGAAACGCTCTCTACCCAAATTTTTCCTCCATGTTGTTGCACAATATTTTTACAAATGGCTAACCCCAATCCAGTTCCTCCTTTTTTGGACGAATCAGACACATCGACCTGATGGAATTGTTCAAAAATGATTTCGAGTTTGTCTTCCGGAATCCCCCGCCCCTGATCTTTGACGATGAAGAGAAGGAAGGGATGAGGGAGAACAGGCGGATAGAGCAATTCATGCTGATCTGCCTGCGTTGTCATCATGGCGTTGTGATCCACGGGTTCAGCCTTGAGCCAAACTGTATCCCCCGGATCAGAAAACTTAATGGCATTGCTCAGTAGATTCGTCAGGGCCTGAATGATAGCATCGGGAGCAGCCCACAGCGTTGCAGAGAGGGGATAGACAATAAGGGTAATGGCAGACTGATCCGCGATCGCCTGAATTCCTTCTACCGATTGTTGCATCACATCTGCGACTTGGCACTGCTCCATCACCAGCTGCACTTTACCAGACTCTAATCGTTCCAAGGTAAGAATATCGTTGACCAGCCGCACCAAGCGATCGCTGT
>DATNOY010000125.1:0-7331 GCA_036703495.1 Coleofasciculaceae cyanobacterium | reverse complement strand
TGAGCTTTTGGGAGATGTCGGCATTGCTGGTGACGCTCAGTTGGTTGGCGGTGAGCTTTTGGGAGACGTCGGCATTGCCAGCAACGCTCAGGGTGGCTGTAGTGCCCGCAGAACCGACTGCGACGGTGCCACCCGCAATAGCTAGAGCCGTATCCTTCTGAACTTTCAGGGTTTTACCCACTTCAGCATCATTGGTGACGCTCAGTTGGTCAGCGGTCAGCTTTTGGGAAACAGTAGCATCGCCAGCAACGCTCAGGGTGGCGGTGATTTCGGCATTGCCGGTAACGGTCAGTTTGGTATTAGACGTAGCCGAACCGATCGCCACGTTTCCGCTTGTGGTGGCTAGGGAAGTATCCTGATCAACCGTCAGTTGTTCTGAAACATGGGCTTTGCCAGCCACATCCAGCTGGGTGGCGGGTGTCGTCCCTATGCCGACGTTGCCCAGATGATTCACTACCAGGTGAGGAGGTTGATCTGCGGATGCTTCAAGGCGAACAAAGTCTACGGGTTGCTGATACGTAAACAGGGCATTAGGCGGTAATGTGCTGAACGGTGGCTCTACCCTGAACAGTTGGGTGACTACGCCCTCGATCGACGACAACTCTCCTGCCCAAGTTACAGTTCTGGGCTGTTTATCTGGGAAAGAAGACTCTGTAATTTGAAGTGTTGCCCCTGGGTACAGCTTTTCAAAGTCTTCCCCAGTAATTTTAAGCAGCGTGTCCTCTAAGGTAAGGGTGCCGCTCGACAAGAGGGCTGGACTTGCTTGAATATGCAGTTGGGCACGGGGTTGCCGGGTGGCAATGCCCAGCTTTCCTGCCACATAGCGCTGCTCCTGAGTCTGGTAACGACCTGTGACGTAAAGATCGGCTTGGATCTCTAAAGCGCCCGTCATCGTGTCTCCACTGCGATCGACGCAGCTATCGAGCGATGGAAAAACGCGCCGATAATCCTGGGGATACCCATCAACATCCTGAGGCGGAAATCCCTTGTTTACGCTTTGTAGCAATGCCAAAGGCGCGTAGAAGTGTTCAATTCCTTGCGGGGGTTGCGGTAGCGATCGCGTATCATCGCGTAACCATTCGATATCACCCGAAGCAGCCCTGGCTGGAATGAGCCAATAGTCTCCTGTTTTGTATTGAGAATCTTGCTCAAACTTGACTTTGATCCCGTTTTCTAAAGGAGTCCATTCTGTGGTGGCAGGTAAAGCAGACTGAGCTTGTTGATCCCAGCGTCGCACTTTAGTCATGCCGGTAGGCAAGGTGCCGCTCACTTCGAGTTTGGTATCTGCGATGCCCTGAATGATGCCTTGGAGCTGAACGAGAACACCCGGTTGCCCTTTTAACTCCAGTTCATCATTGGTGAGCTCTAGCCATTGCCCCGTTTGAGAAGTGCGCCATAGATCTGAGGTGAGGCTGCGGATGACGATCCAGTTTCTATTGAAATCGATCGTACTAATGGGACTAACCAGACTGCCGTTATCCCGCGACCACTTAAAGGTCGCTTCGCCCACTTTCCCAGCTTGATGAATTTCTACCCGATAAAGCTGGTTTTGATTTTCTGAACCTTGGAAGCCTGTTTGACTGGTAGCGGTACTGCCAGCAGGACTACCAGCGGTACTGCCAGCCGGACTACCGGCCGGACACAGCTTGGCACAGGCCGTCATATAAGCTGTGCGATCGTAGGTTTCACTCAAAAAAGCCTGCTGCTGTTGCTCAATCCAGCCTTCCCACTCAGGCATGTAAAACGACTCACCAAAATGAGCGGCTTGTTTGGAGTCTGGCGGCTCAATTTTCAGCAGCTTCACCTGCCAGACTGTTTTAGTGCGGGTTGTGGTGTCGGGGATGCTGAGGGCAATTTCCCGAATATCCGGATCTTCAACCGCAGTAATATGCTGCTGCCACACATCGAGATACACCAGATACACCCCATCTGCCGTTGGGTCTGGGTTGGGATAGTCGGGTTGAGTTTTATAGGTGACTACGCGACGGAGCTGCTTAAAACTGCCTGTATCTTGCTTAAATACCAGCTCCCGTTTCTTGAAATCTACTTTATCAATTTGAATCAGCTTCGGTTTAGATCCAGGTTCCAGAAACTCCACCCATTCATCGGGTTGGAACGATCGCCCATCGACAAACAGCGTCGAAATTTCTACCGTGTTGGGGCTAGTCGATCGCACTGAGAGGGCCGTATCAGGCAGTTGCGGCACTTCGGGGAGCAATGCGGCTGTGGCCGCCTTGGCAGGAGCCTGATCTTTAACTGAAAAGGTTGATCCTTGATCCAATTCGCAGAAGATGCCCTGGACATACATATGTCCCGGTGCAATCACGAAATCTTCTCCATTGGGAAGCAAGCTAATCTTAAAGCTATCGCCTTGTTTAGAAACGCCACCTACCTTGGAGGTGCCATAGTCCCCAAACATGTCATAAGCTTGGGCTTGACGCAGATGTTCTTGGATATCGACCTGCTCATTCCAATCTGCATCTAACTGCAGGCGACCTTGCTGCATGCGCACGCTTGTGTAGTGCTTTTCTGGTCGGAATGTTGATCTGGTAAAGTCACCTTTCATAGTCTGCCTCCTCCCCGGATATCCATTAATTAATATAAAAAATGCCAGCTTCCAGACCAAAGCGGAGATGTTCATCGAGGCTGGCGCGCAAGTTGGCTTCGCGTTGCGGCTGTTTCAAAAAGCTAAACGCGCCCATTTCCGATTCATCTTCTGCGCCTGTACGAATCTCAACCGAACAATCTTGGCTGAGTTGAGCATATCCTGGATCCCCATACTGCTCGGAGGTAAACCGGGGCTGTAGCCGACTCATGATCAACAGCTTATCCTCAACATTGACCAAGCCTTGATTGAACGATGTCCAGCGATCGCCCCCGGTCGATCGCATAATATTTCCGGCTGCCGTACCGACCAGGAAGTCAGCATTAGGCAATTCCAGCGTCAGTTGAGGGGCGATCGCCAGGGCCGTAATATCCGAGCGGTTAAGTCCTAGCGTCAGCGGTTCCCAGGACTGCCCACTGTCAAGAGAGCGGAAGAGTTGACCGTTTGCAGCTCCCGCAAAGACTGGATTATTCAAAATAAAGGCGGTTTGATCCGGTAGATCGGTGGGAAAAGCAGCGGTTAGCGTCAAGGTTGTCTCTGAGGTAATCTCCTGAATCATCCGAGTTTGGTCAGCTGCCGTGATGTAATCGCCCGGATGCAGTTCTTGCACAAAAGCAGTGCCGGTTCCCGTAACTTGAGTCCCCTGGCTGGCGATCGTTCCAGACACGGGGCGTTGAGGATGAACGACCATTGTGGTGATGTGTAAGCTAGTCACTCCCTGATTCAAGGGCACCCAAACTTTACCATTGAGTGTCGATCGAAAGATGCCATCATTCTCAGTGCCTGCAAATAAATAACCATTGGCATCGATCGCCAGCGTCGTGATCTCCAATTCGGTTAACCCTGAGGTGAGCGGCGTCCATGCGGCCTGGGATGAGTGAGGCTGAGCGTCCATGAACCGAAAAATGCCGCTGCCTGCCGTACCGACAAAGAGTTGATGGTCTGGATTAATAGCGATCGCCGTAATATTCTGATTTGGGAGATGGGTAGAGATTGATTTCCAGGCTGGGTTGGCATTTGCGTTGCTATTTGCGTTGCCCGCTGTGCCGCCATCGGGCAGGCTGAAGATGCCACCGCCTGCTGTGCCAATTAATAGAGCATTCAGGGTAAAAGCGGCAGCCGTCAACGGTAGATCAAAAGCAGCGTCAACGATTAAGAGATCGGGTCGCAGAATCTGTTGCACCGTTCTGATCTGTCCGTTGGCGCTCAGGGTGTCACCGACTTGCAGTTGACCGCTGAACTGAGTCCCCGCCCCTGAGAGGACTGTGCTGGACTGGGTCAAGGTTGCCGGACTCTCGCGGATCACCGAGAAGGGTTGATTGCTCAGATCCTGAGTCAAGGGTGGCTCAACTTGCAAAGCGCTGTCCGATGCAATTGCGGTGATGCTCATTTCGGTGTTGCCCACCAGCAGGCGATCGCCGATACTCAACTCTTGTCTAAAAGCTGTGCCTGTACCCATGACTGTTGGATTGCCCTGAACGGCAGATAGGGTGCCTTTTGCCTGGCGAATGCGCTCAAATCGGGCATTGTCCAGGGCTGCGGTAAAGGGCTGATCCACTTTGAGTAAATTCTCCGACAGAATTTCCACCACTTGGCGCAGCGGACGGCTTGCCTCGGCGGATGCGGTATCAGACGCAGCGGCGGCTGGCATGATCCTCAGGCGATCGCCAGGCTGTAGATCTTTAAAGCCTATTTCATGGCTGTGCAGGCAGGTCAGATCTGTCGTCAGGGTGCCGATACCGGGTCGCGCATAAGCCGCAAGCACCGTAATCTTTGTGTTCGTTTCGCCGTGGCTAACGTCAGTCCAAGTGTCTCCATAGTCGATCGATTGAAACAATCCGCCGCCAGCAGTGCCAGCAAACAGAATCAAGCGTCCGGTTTCAGGCTCAGTATGATCCAGCAAAGCCGTCACATTTAAATGAGTCAACCCTTGATTGACCGGAGTCCACCGTCCTGCATCGAAGCGAAAAATTCCGTCTCCTGCGGTTGCGGCAAACGCCAGATCGAGGCGAAAGGCATTGACGATTAAAGCGGTGATCTTTTTAGGCAAGAGGTTGAGCGTTTCAGCAAAGGTCAAATCCGGCTGGCAGCGGTAGCGTCGCGGAGTTTGGGAATTTTCTGGAACATGAGAAAATCGCACACAGCCCACCTGTTGCCGTAAAGCTGTCACCTTTCGCGTAAAGATGGTGTTACTGGCTTCCAGGCTGCGAACCCGAGTTCTCCCTAAAATGGTAGAGGCATCGATCTCAACATCGGTTCCGGGAGCAGTAATAGCTCTTTCATTGGGATTGCCTTTGGCATCCACAATGCTATCCGTCAGGCTCAGGCGAGGGACTGTCTTTGCCAGTTGAATCGCACCGCAAATAGTTTGCCCAAGGGTGATTTCCAGGCGATCGTTATGCTGTTCAGAGCCATCCTCCGAGGGTTCCTCCCCCGCTTGCCAACACCATCCTGACTCCCTGGGGGGACTAGAAGTTGGCGGTGGTGTCGGCTGCAAACATTGCCATTGCTCGATCGCCTGTTCTAAATCGTCGAACAGACGAATCACTTGCTGAATCGCAATTTGGCGGAGTTGTCCTAGATTGTAAATCGGGGGGCGATCGAGTCCACTCCCCACCTGGAACAATTTGCTAATTAAGGTCAGGCAGTAGAGGATGAACGCAATTAACGTCATATCCCCGGTCTCTCCGGCGGCGGTCTCTGCTGCAGGCGCAGCCGTCACGGTCAACCGGCTGCGCCCCGGCACTAACGTACAGTGATGCAGATTTAAGCGCTGCAAATCGCCTGGTAAAACCGTCAGGTTGCCTTCTAGCAGCAGTCCATCGAGCCACAGTTCACCGGGCGGGGCGGAGGTAGAGGTGCCCGCTATGCCTCTCACCGAAAGATTGCCCCGGATGTGAGGGCGATCGCCATCTGCGGCAATAATCTGCAAGCGTCGGTTAGCAGGGATCAAAATAGACAAATCCCCTTCATAGGTGCCGTTGCCATGCAGGGTGATCACGTTATCTGTTGGAGTGTTGATCTGGGGATCGTTAGCCTGGGGATCGTTAGCCTGGGGATCGTTAGGCTGCGGATCAGCCCAGGGCAATTGACCTGTGCGATCCAGGGGCACCACGCCTAAATGTTTCCAGCATCCTCCGGGCTGCTGAGCGATCAACGTCAGCGGCAGTCCTCGCTCTAGCGGATAGGCGACAAATAACACCACTGTTTGCCCCGCATAGGCACTCAGATCGACCTGATAGTCGTTCTCTAGCTTAATCTTGCGCTTCTGGCGATCGATCGCCCTGCCTGCCGTCACCTTGACTTGCGCTGTTCCGGCTAGGGGGATAACTTCTAAGCCCTGCTGAATCTGCGAGGTTCGCAGCGAGACATCGGGTGGCGCGGTAATTACGACTTGAGGGATATCCAGATCGGCCAGCGGGCTGACCGTCGCTTCTGGATCGGCAGCTAAGAGGGCATCTCGCTCCGCTGGCTGCAGAAATTCGATTTGCCAGCGGCGGGTCAGTCCTTTGCCGGTTCGGACGATCGCCAGTAAACCGGACTGACCCTGGTGGGGAGTCAGATCAACGGCATAATTTGCCATCAGCGTAAACACTCGGCCGCGGGCGTCGATCGCGGTGCCTGTGCTGACGATAGCCTCTAGCTTTCCAGGTGGAAGATTGACCTGCAGTCCACTGGCCAAACCCGGCGCAAACCTGGGACGCTGGCGATCGGACAGGCTGACGATCGTCCCTGTTTTGTCTAAATTCAACCGTTGCAACAGAATAAAAGTACCTGCGGCATATCCCTCGATCGCTGCTTCGGGCAGTAATTGCAATTGCCAATGTTGACCCTTCTGCGTGGCATGATAGGCAATTACGAGCAAATGTTCAGGACGAAAAGCTGGTCCGGTCACGGTAGGCTGCAGCGTCAAGCTCTCAGTACGGTTCAGCAGAATCAATCTCCCCTGGCGATCGACCGCTGCACCCGGCGTCACGACCACGGTAGACCGACCCGGACTGGCCACAACCTGCAAGCCGCGAATGATGCCCGGTCTAAATCGAGGGTAAGCTAGCTGGCGGCTAATCTCCAGGTCGGAAATCGTCAGTTTCGCCAGTGGAATATAAAGTTGATCTCGGAGTCCTTGCCAGGTCTGTACGGTGAGGTTCCAGGTTTGAATGGCGATCGCTAAAGGATTGGTATCCGCCGAGGTTGCGGGGCGAATTGTTTGAGTCCACCCGATCGGTAATTCATCGGCCACAACTTCATTGCGGCTATAGGAACCACCGCCAATATCGCCACTGAAGCCATAGAGGTAGCTCACTTCCACCTGTTTAGGAACGGAGCGATCGAGAAACAGCAGCCGTCCTGCTTCTGGATCAACGGCCACAACTTTGGTGGGCAACGATCGATCGTTTTGTGGCAGATCAAGCAACCAGGCATCACTTTCCGGCTGTTTTAACGGGCAAATCAAGATTTCTTCCGGTGGAATGGGCTTGGGTTGCCGATTCACGAAAATTTGCAGCACCGGATCGCTATCAAAGTAGCGAATGCCCTCAGGTGGCTTTCCTGCTAAAGCGTCCTGCTGCTGGGCCGTTAGCTCTCTGACCAGCGCTGTAGACCGTAGGGGTGCGGGGAGGTTAATCTCCTGGGACAGATGGATAATATCTGTTTCGGTTTGGGGCTGGTTAAACAGCGGCATGTCATACCCCAGGGGGCTAAAGGTATAGCAGCGCCCGCTCATCGG
>DATNOY010000124.1:0-4455 GCA_036703495.1 Coleofasciculaceae cyanobacterium | reverse complement strand
ACTGATAGCTGATGGGATTGTAGGCAGGATTTTGGCTAGAGAGGGTGCGGATGCCCCAGCCGCACCAGAGATCCGGCTGGAATAGGCGCTTCACCAGGCGATCGGCTCGGTCTTTTGGCACAATCCCGGACCACAGCAAATGTCCAGGATTAGAGGTAATCGAGCGAATTTGTTGTTTATTGCTATCTAAGCCCAGACAATAGAAGCCTTCCTCTTCCATCCAGAAGCAGTCATTAAACCGGTGATATAGTTCCCTGGCTTTATGGCGCAACGATTTTGCCTGATCGGCTTCCCCCATCCAGTCATAAATCATGGCTGCATCCTTCCAGGCATTGTAGACGTAGCCTTGCACCTCACAGAGGGCGATCGGCGCTTCGACTTGGGTGCCAGCCGGATAGACGATCGCATCGCCTGAGTCTTTCCAACCCTGATTCTGGAGTCCTAGTGGCGAACGAGTTTGATATTCGACAAAGCCATCCTGATCAAAATCACCGTATTTCTCAATCCAGGCGAGGGCTTGCTCCAGCGGCTGGCGACATTCTTGCAGCAGGTCTTGATTGGCACTCCACTGATACGATTCTGCCAGGGTTGAGATCCACAGAATAGTCGTATCGACGGTGCCATAGTAGGGATTGTAGGGTAATTGGTGCAGCTGCGTCAGTTCATCGCGGCGCAGTTCGTGGGGCATCTTACCCGGTTGAGCGTCGCGCCAGTCATCTACTTCGGTGGCCTGCAGCTGGGCTAAGCGCACCAAGGTGCCATAGGCAAACTCAGGATATACCGCCATGGTTTGCATACTGACGACCACAGAGTCGCGCCCAAATACGGCCACAAACCAGGGGATGCCGGCTGTCGGCATCCAGAAATCATGCCCGTTGTCTTCTACTTTGATCCGCAAAGCTGCCATATCGCTCAGCGCCTGCTGGTAGAATCCGGCAATTTCGGTATTAGACGATCGCAGTTTGGTAGCCTGCACCAGGAAATCTTGACTAACCTGTTTAGCTTCCGTTTCATGCCGCACCGTGCAAGTTTGTTGAGGCCGAATCGTTTCACTCCCCACTAGAGCCGTAAAGTTAATACAGCTATGCCAGTTCTGACCTGGATCGAGCAAGACATCAAAAAATAAACGACCGTTAGCGTAGCGAGGCTGAGAGGCATTACATTCTGGTTGGGTCATCAAACCCACGTGAAAGGAGCCATTGTCGTAGCGAGTGGTGAGGATGCCATCTTGCCAAACGGTTTCTGTTTCACCCCGCGTAATGATCTGCTTGGACTTCACCTCAAAAATGTCTGCAAAATCAGAACGAATAGCCAACATCAGCTGGAACTCTACCCGTTCTGGATGGTGATTCGTAATATCAATGTCTTCATGCAACCCACCTACCACATCTCGACGAATGCTAATGATCAGCCGACCTTGAGGCAATAGCCCATTGGCCGTTCGGAGGGCAGGATTCGTGAACTGGTACAGGGCGCTGTGGTGATTGAGGGGGCTAGACGCTAACAGCAACAGGCGATCGCGGTTAAGTGAAACTTCGTAGTAGGAGATTAACCGCGTATCAGACACAAAAAATCCTTGTGCCAGATTATCGTCAATCCAACCTTGTGAATCAGTCACTAAGAATGTGGATCCATCGTTAATTGTGATCTGACCTGGGTTGACCGTTACTTTCGTTGGCATCTTATCCACCTGGCAAAATCGGAATTAGCAAAATCGGGATCTGGGATCTAGTAGACCTCGGCTGGAATCCGACGACCGTTTGAAGTGTGGGCGTCTGGATTAGGCGAGACAGATGCCTGCACTCCGGTCTCAATTCCCGCTATTTTGTACTAGTCCCTATTCATATCAATCTTGGGATAGCACTACTTTATGGCGTAAATGAGGCGATCGCGTCTAACTTCTGAGGGAGTCCCCTTTTCTGCCCAATGAAGCGCCTAGCTTTCACTTGGATTTCATTATTGATTGCTTCAAGAAACTCAACCTCTGCAAGGCTGAAAAAACTCCCTCTAAAGGGGAAGAGAAATTTTGCGAATGCTCCTTTACGCTATTGAGCAATAGAAAAATAGACGAGGAAGCCATGCTGGGTTTACCGCTCAATAGCGTGGGGTTGCCCTATCCTGATCCGCTGCATCCGATCGTGGTTCACTTTGTAATCGCGATGGTGTTTTTCTCGTTTTTGTGCGATCTACTGGGTTACTTGACCCATCGACATCGTCTGTTTGAAGTGAGCTTTTGGAATCTTGTTGTTGCCTCAGTCGCGATTTTTGTGGCGATTATCTTGGGTCAATTTGAAGCCGGTCTGGCTAATGTCTACAAGGCTGCTCAACCCACGCTGAATTTACATACCATCACTGGCTGGTCACTGTCGGGAATTTTGATCGCAGTAACGGCCTGGCGGTTAATTCTCCGTAGTCGTAGCTTGTTTCAAGTTCCTGTCCTTTACCTGGGTACTTCAACGCTACTCAGCGTCTTGGTGTTCTTCCAAATGATGTTGGGTAGCCGCTTGGTCTGGGTTTACGGATTGCATGTGCAGCCTGTAGTTGAAGCTATGCAACGGGGTACAGGGCCATGACTGACCAGCTGATTAATCCGGGAATTCAGCTCGGAGCCAATCAACTCCCTTACGATATTCCCATTCATCCTCAGCTCGTTCACCTGACTTTGGGATTATTTATCATTGCAATTATTTTTGATGTCATTGCAACATTGTTTCCTTTAGAACGCCCCATCTTTAAATTTCTGGCTTTGCCTGCCTTGCGGAGTGGGCTGTTTGAAGTAGGTTGGTATAACCTGCTAGCAGCCTCAGTGGTGACTGTGTTTACGGTAACTGCTGGTTTTTTTGAGCTGATGCTGGCGGCTCCTCCTCCTAACCTGAAAAGCACCTGGGGATTGAGTGCTGATCAAACGATGCTGCTGCATGGTCTGGGGGGAATTTTGCTGCTGGGAGCGATCGTCAACATGGCGGTATGGCGAGGACTCCAACGCTATCGCTGGCGCAAGGCCTTTGCTAGAGAAGTGCAATGGAGTTACCTGCTAGTTGGCGCTGTGATGCTGGGATTGCTGTATCTGCATGGCACGCTAGGGGCACAATTAGGAGATGAGTTTGGCATTCACAATACGGCAGCAAATTTACTGCGACAAGGACAAAGTCTGAACGAACTGCCGAAGTAAAGCGGGAGAAAATTATGGCATATCCAATCTACCAAACTGTGATTATTGGCGGGGGATTCACAGGGTTATTTACGGCCCTCCATCTCAGCCACCAGCACTATCCGCGCACCATCATTTTGATCGATCAAAACGATCGCTTTTGCTTTAAGCCCCTGCTGTATGAATACTTGAGTGGTGAGATGGATGCAGAGCAGGTGGTGCCCCGCTATGCAGATTTACTCAAGCGGAGTGGCGTGATTTTTGTCCAAGATGCAGTGCAGGCGATCGACTTGCAACAGCGACAAATTCAGTTGGCGGGGGGGGATGCCTACCGTTACAGTAATCTTGTCCTGGCATTAGGCAGCGTCACGGGCTATTTTGACGTAGCGGGTGCCAAAGAAAATTCGCTGCCGTTCCGGACGCAGGAGGACGCGATCGCCATCGATCGTCATCTGCGGGACTGTCTGCAACGTGCGCTGCAGATCACAGATTCAGAACAGCGGCGTCAACTCCTGACCTTAGCTGTGATTGGCGGTGGGCCGTCGGGTGTAGAAATGGCGGCAACGCTAGCCGATCTGGTACCGCAGTGGTATGAGGCTATAGGGGGACAGCAATCGGAGGTGCGGGTGGTTCTGGTAAATCACGGGGAACTGTTGAAAGGAGACGTGAATAGCCAGTTGCGCGAAACTGCCGAGCACGAATTGCAAGCGCGAACCGTTCCTGTAGAATTGCTGCTAGGGGCGGCTGTGACTGCCATCCGTCCGGATCGGATCGAGTACCAGCAAAATGGCTCTACCCAAACGCTGGCTGCCGGGACGATCATCTGGACGACCGGCACCAATACTCATCCGCTGATTAAATCCCTGCCGATTACCGATCAGCATCGAGACCAGCATGGACGACTCGTCGTTACCCCCACCTTGCAACTGCCAGATTTTCCAGAGGTGTTTGCTGGTGGCGATTGCGCCGTTGATGTGCAGCCCTTGCCTGGGCAAGATGAGTATGAGCATCCCCAACCTCAAGCCGATCAGTCTACCAGTGTGGAAGTCCACCATCCTGAGGCAAAACCCTTGCCACCTACCGCTCAGGTAGCTTATCAGCAGGGTTATGCGATCGCTGCTAATCTGCGGGCCCTCTCCCTGGGGTATGATATGAAACCAGCCCAGGTTAATCTGCGGGGAACCTTACTCAAACTGGGATTAGAAAACAGCGTTGCCAATATTTTCAACAAATTTGAAGTGACAGGTGAGGCAGGACATTTGATTCGGCAGGGAACTTATCTGGAACTGCTGCCTACTCCCCTC
>DATNOY010000123.1:0-3191 GCA_036703495.1 Coleofasciculaceae cyanobacterium | reverse complement strand
GTGATGGCACTTGTTCTTGAGAGAACCCCAGTTTCTCAAACTCTCGCTCAAGGGTTCTGAAAATAACATTTATGGCAGGTATAGCAAGACTGATAAAGATGAGATGGGGTGCAGGGGTTTCATCCCTGGCTTTGGCTTTGGCTTCAGTGCTTAGTCGGACGGCTTAGCCTCCCACCTCGTCCTAACAGGATGGTGTAGCACTGAAATTGATTAATCTAATTTATGAAAATCACCCTTTTTATTGAATTACGTTATATTGTAGCTGTCTACACAAAATAAACTAGGTAAATTCATGGCTGATGTAGTTGATACTGCTGTTAATGCTGGATCTTTCAGCACCCTAGTTTCTGCAATTAAAGCTGCTGGGCTAGTAGAAACGCTAAAGGGTGCAGGGCCCTTTACCGTCTTCGCGCCTACGGATGAAGCATTCGCTAAACTCCCCAAGGGTACGGTTGAAGGGTTGCTCCAGGATCTTCCCAAACTCAAGAAAATTTTGACCTACCATGTTGTTGCAGGCAAGGTCATGGCCGCTGATGTCGTCAAGCTGAAGTCAGCGAAGACCGTTGAAGGTTCGGATGTCAAAATTGATGCTGCCCACGGTGTCAAGGTGAATAACTCTACAGTCACAACCCCTGATGTTGCTGCTGATAACGGTGTTATTCACATCATTGATACAGTGCTACTTCCCGCGTAAGCTGAGATAGCCTTAAAATTCAATTGATCAGCGTGAGGCAGTAGCGATTAGCAGTTACTGCCTCACGCTGTTTGGGCAGATTGTTGTCCATCCTTTGGCTTACCTTTGGCTTAAAATGTAGGCTGAGTTCAGATCTCTAGCACCTGGATCCAGGTTGTTGCTCTCCTGTCTTTAATCTTTGAAGCATATTGTGTCAGCGATCGATATCCTCATTCTCTCCAACGGCCCTGGTGAACTGACAACCTGGGTCAGACCAGTGGTTCAGGCACTGCGGCAACGGTTAGGGGAAGATCGATCGCAAGTCCGGATTTCTCTAGTCTTATCTCCCTGCGCTAATGCTAGCGGTCGAGAAGTGTCGATCGCTCACACCTATAGCGAAATTGATCGGGTGCAGGGAGCCGAACGGTTTTTTCCCTTTCTGCTCTGGGGCAAAACGGCTGAACGCTGGGATTGGCGCGGTCGGGGGGTTGTGATTTTCCTGGGTGGCGATCAATTCTTTCCAGTGATCATTGGCAAACGGTTGGGTTACCCAACCGTCGTTTATGCAGAGTGGCAGACGCGCTGGCATGCCTGGATTGATCGCTTTGGCGTCATGAAGCCAGAGTTGATCGAGCATGCCCCTGCTCGGTACGCCGACAAGCTAAAAGTGGTCGGTGATTTGATGGCAGAAGCCTCAGAGCCAGGAGAGGAGGGCGATCGCACCTGCTTCAATCTGCTACCTGCCCAAGAGCTGATTGGGCTGTTGCCGGGGTCTAAGCCTGCCAAGCTGTCTCAAGGAGTTCCTCTGGGATTGGCGATCGCCTACCATCTCCATCAGGCGCGTCCCCAGACTCGCTTTGTGATTCCGGTTGCGCCAACGCTAGATTTAGCTACTTTAGCAAGATTTGCAGATGCGGCTCAAAACCCGATGGTGGCGGTATTTGGGCATCATTCGGCTGAGCTGGTTCAATCTTCAGGAGAGGCTTATCTCAAAACTTCAGATGGCTTACGAATTGATCTATGGACGGAATCTCCTGCCTATAGATTGCTGAAACAGTGTCGCCTGTGCTTCACGACTATTGGGGCAAATACGGCAGAACTGGGTTCGCTGGCTATTCCGATGATTGTTTTGATGCCCACTCAGCAGCTAGATGCCATGCGGGCCTGGGATGGATTGCCAGGACTGTTGGCCAACTTACCGGGCGTCGGTTCTACGTTTGCCAAGTTGGTCAATGGCTGGTTTTTACGCCAGTTACAGCAGTCGCGGCTGTTTGCCTGGCCCAATATCTGGGCGGGAGAGGCGATCGTTCCGGAACTGCTGGGCAAACTGCAGCCTCAGGCAGTAGCAGAAATAGCGATCGATTGGCTGAACCATCCTGAAAAGCTGGAGCACATTCGCAGCCAGTTGCGCCAAGTACGGGGCGAAGCGGGGGCGGCTCAGAAGTTAGCGCAATTGGTGGAAGAAGTGCTGCGGGTGAACCCCTAAAACTGGGTTAAAAACAATGTTTGGGTGTCGCGCTCTGTTCGTCACACCACCTGGTTTGCCTCTCAGGATCGTGAATTTAATTAATGGGGTGGGCAGCTCCTAAGCAAGGGTGGCTCCCCCCAACCCAAACCTGGATTTTATTTAGAGCGGTGTGCACTCGGCTAAAGCCAGATTATTTTTGAAAGCCTCGCGGAGCAAGGCTTTCAAAAATAATCTGGACTTGACTCAATTGCTATGATCCCCATCCTAAGGCTGATCAAGACTCGCGAAGATGAAAGCGGCGATTTCAGTTAATATTTTTTTACGATCGCCAAACCTGCTAACGCGATTTACTCAGGACAACTAGAAGATCTCAACCCATTGCTGTCGTGAAAAAGATTCCCTGGCTTTCCCTGACGCTTTTACTGGCTGCCTACATTACCTTTAGCTGGTTTCTCACCCACACGTTTACTCAATTCCTAACTTTTTCGACCATCACCTACTGGGCCTGGGGCATTGTGCTGGGGTTAACGATTCTACAAACCCTGTTGCTAACAACCCTCTTTGATCCCTTCAAAAGAGTGGTCAGTCGCTGGTTGCGATCGGATACGGGCTATTTTACGTTGATCATTGGGATTTCCTTTGGAGCCGTGATCGCGTTCATTTGGTACACCGTGACGGGCTATTTTTTGGTGCTAATTGCTGCAGAAATTTTGGCCCGTCTAGATCTGCAAAATGCTAAGTTTAGTCGCCTGCAGGCACTGACGATTTTAACCGTGATTTCCATGCTGGGATTGGCGATAGGGTTACTAGCGACCCTGCAGCTTACTCCAAATGTGGAGTAAGGGATTTGCAATTTAATCACATCTCCACTGGCAACAACATTAGCGGTAGGGGCGCAAGGCCTTGCGCCTCTACATGGGTATACGATTTTCCCGCAGATCCCTAACCCTCATATGTCACTCTGGGAAAGGAAAAATAAGTTATGCTTTACACATTGTCTATAACAGTACTATTTAAGCATGCTTGTCATGGCAGCTTAAAAGCCTATGC
>DATNOY010000122.1:0-12401 GCA_036703495.1 Coleofasciculaceae cyanobacterium | reverse complement strand
GGTCTGCTGCAAGAGGCTGTAAAGTTACGGATGGTAGCAGATGTACCCTTAGGCGCTTTTCTCTCCGGTGGGATTGATTCCTCTACCATTGTTGCCTTGATGCAATCTCAGAGCCGCCATGCTGTCAAAACCTTCACAATTGGCTTATATGAAAATGCCTATAACGAAGCAAAGTATGCCAGGGAGGTCGCGCAACATTTAGGCACTGATCATACTGAACTCTATGTCACGCCAGCAGAAGCGCTAGCCGTCATCCCTAAGTTACCCCAGCTATACGATGAACCCTTCTCCGATTCATCTCAAATTCCGACTTTTCTCGTTTCTGAACTGACGCGCGCACAGGTAACGGTGAGCCTCTCAGGGGATGGCGGCGATGAACTCTTTGGTGGCTATCATCGCTATTTTCTGGGTCGCTCCATCTGGCAAAAAACGGGTTGGGTACCAAGATCCCTACGTCAGGTGACAGCCGACGGGATCACAGCACTGCCGCCTCAAACTTGGAACCAGATTTTTACTGCTCTGCACCCCTTACTCCCCAAGTCATTGAGAAAAGCTACACTCGGCAATAGCTTACATAAACTGGCTGAAGTTTTCGCAGTAGACAATCCTGATGCGCTATACCTGGGTCTTACGTCGCATTGGAAAACCCCGGAGGCGTTAGTGATTGGTGGGGTTGAACCTTTGACGACAGTGAGCGATCGCCAACATTGGGCACAGCTCGAAGATTTCACCCAGCGCATGATGTATTTTGACCTAATGACTTACCTGCCAGATGATATTTTAGTCAAATTAGACAGAGCCAGTATGGGAGTCAGTTTAGAGTCGCGCATCCCCATGCTAGACCCACATGTGGTGGAATTTGCCTGGCGAATTCCATTGTCGATGAAACTTCGCAACGGTCAGGGGAAGTGGTTATTGCGGCAGGTATTGTACAAGTATGTCCCCCCCCGGCTCATCGAGCGCCCCAAAGCAGGGTTTGGGATTCCCTTGGGAAGTTGGCTGCAGGGACCGTTGCGAGAATGGGCAGAGTCTTTATTAAACGCCGATCGATTGCGGCGGGAAGGCTTTTTTAATCCCCAACCCATTCAGCAAAAGTGGACAGAGCATCTGGCAGGAAGTCGCAACTGGGAACATTTACTCTGGGACGTGCTAATGTTCCAGGCATGGCTGGAGGGAAATCATGAGTTAACGCCTGCATCTCCTTGCTCCCAGGCTTACTCAACCGTTCTTAGCGTTTTAGAAAGATAAAGACCATGCCACGCAATCGCATTCGCAAACAGAGAGATCGCTGGATTTGGGGAAAGGCTCTGTTTTTATCAGGGTTACTGGGAGCGGCTCTATGTTTGTATTTGCATAGTGTAATGGCACTTTGGCAAGCTTCGCCCATCATGTCAGGTGATACTGGAAACTATAGGATTACTCCTAGTTATCCGGCTGTATTAGAAACATCTGTTGCAACTGGTTTACCCACTACCACTACCAAGCCTGTTCTCAATATCGTTGCTGATTTTGGTGTTAAAGGAGATGGAATCACAGATGATACGCAGACGATTCAACAGGCAATCGATTTTGTGTATCAAAAAGGGGGAGGCACGATCGTTTTTCCACCCAGAATCTACTTAGTTACATCAGTCACATTGAAGGAGAATATTACTTATCGAGGGTATGGTGCCATCATTAAACGACCTGCTCATCAGGATAAATGGACTCGTACTTTCACCACTCACTATGCCGGAAACACGAATTCTCAACCTCTGGTGATTCAAGGATTTACATTTGACGGAAATCAGATGGAACAAGGAGCATACCAAAATTATGAATTGGAACAGGCTCATTTATTGTTCCTGATGGGTGATCCAGACTTTCCCGGTCGATTGCAGGCAGTAGTAGAGGACTGTGTACTTAAAAATGGAGTAGCAGATGGTATTTCTGTTTACACTAATGTTGACGTTAGAGTAAGCAATTGCGAGGCAGTCAATGTATTTCGAGGAGGCTTTGTCTTAACTGGAGGAAACTCATCGGCTGAGGTTTTTAATCTGACAACACGAGGGGACAGAGACCCTACTGGAATTGATATTGAAGTAGACGGACGAGGGTACGGAAATACTCTAAAAACACACATTCAACTTGAAAATCTTAATTTAATCAATGGTGATTTTGATATCGCCGTCGCAGAGGAATCAGTTGTCATCGGAAATAATGTTATTTCAGACGCTCCGTTTTACCTATATAGCTTAAACTCTACAATGCAATTTACCCATTCTAAGTTTAAGATTGGTGCAGCAGATGAGTACATGAATCGAATTGTTTTTCCGCATTACATTACCTTTGAAGACTGTGAGTTTACCGTCACTCGAAAAAATACAGAAAATTCTCACCGTTTTTATGCCGCTGCCGATGTCTGGTGGCAACATCCCAGCCAACCCACCCAAAGAAACCAGCTCCTCGTGTTTAAAAATTGTTCGTTTCAGGTAGATTCCACAATCCGACCCAGCGATTTAACCTATGCAGTTTACTTACGAGCGGATTCCCCATCTAACCATAATCGGTTAGTTATGGAAGCAGATACAATCTCTAATCAATTTCATACCCAACTGATGCAAGCTCCTCCGAGATAACTGACCGCTTATTCAATAATGAATATTAAACTTACAATTTGTATTCGATTTAGTAGATGAGCGCAGCTATTGAATAGATCCGCCCTACTGTGAGCGCCTTGCTTACGGACAAGATACCGGCGCTGCATCTTACACTTAATTAGATCTATCTACCTACTTACTAAATGATTTTTATTGATAATCATAAATAAAAAACATTGCATTGATCGGAGCTTTTAAGATCTATGACCAGGGTTTTAGTGACGGGAGCGGCTGGTTTTATTGGTTTTCACCTCAGTCAGCGCTTATTATCCAGAGGGGATCAGGTGGTTGGGTTAGATAACCTGAATGACTATTATGATGTTTCCCTCAAAATCGATCGTCTGAGCCAACTTCAGAAGCATCCTAACTTCCAGTTTTATCAATTAGATTTAGCCGATCGCGCAGGAATAGCAAACCTGTTCACCCAACATTCTCTGGATATTGTTATCAATCTAGCAGCTCAGGCAGGTGTACGTTATTCCGTTACTCATCCCTATAGCTACGTAGATAGTAATCTAGTAGGGTTTGTCAATATTCTTGAGGGATGTCGAAACTCCAATATTAAGCATCTTGTCTTTGCCTCTTCTAGCTCGGTCTATGGGGCAAACACAAAACAGCCCTTCTCAGTTCATGATAACGTTGATCACCCCATCAGTTTGTATGCGGCAACGAAAAAAGCGAATGAGTTAATGGCGCATACCTACAGTCATCTTTATAGCTTACCGATCACAGGGCTACGCTTCTTCACGGTATATGGTCCCTGGGGGCGACCTGATATGGCACTCTTTCTGTTTACAAAAGCGATCTTATCAGGACAGCCGATCAATGTTTTTAATCATGGCAAAATGCGTCGTGATTTTACGTATATCGATGATATCGTAGAAGGTGTTATTCGCGTTGCTGACACTATTCCTGAACCTAATCCTAATTGGACAGGAAACAGTCCTGACCCTGGAACCAGCAAAGCACCCTACAGGATTTACAACGTCGGTAATAATCGACCTGTGGAACTACTGCATCTGATTGAGGTGCTTGAGTCCTGTCTAGGCAAAAAGGCAAAGAAGAACCTGATGCCCATGCAGCCTGGAGATGTTCCAGAAACCTATGCTGATGTTGATGACTTGACGCAAGCTGTGGGATTCAAACCCAGCGTCCCTATTGAGGTTGGCATCGAACGCTTCGTTGACTGGTATCGCTCTTATTATTCCCAACCAAGTCGAGTATTCATCGGAGAAGATGCAGGTTATCACCATGACCAACTCTTTACAACCGTGTAAGTTGCTTCACATTACAACGGTACCTGCAACCTTGCTCTTTCTTAGGGGACAGGTTGGATACATGAAGCTGCGAGGGCTTGAGGTTCACATCCTTTCCTCACCCGGCGAGTTTCTGTCTCAGTTCCTTGAGCATGAGCAGGTAACAGCACATACAGTGACAATGACTCGTCAAATCACCCCTTTACAAGATTTATGGTCTGTTGTTCAAATCTGGATCTGTCTTCGTCAGATTCGCCCTCAGATCGTTCATGCTGGTACGCCAAAAGGTGGATTACTAGGGATGATCGCAGCATGGTTCGCAGGCTCACCTATTCGAATCTACCAGATGCGGGGATTGCCCCTAATGACTGCAACTGGCTATAAGCGCCAGCTATTGTGGTGGACTGAAAAGATTGCCTGTTTACTTGCTCATCAGATCATTTGCAATAGTCACTCGCTACAAAGAGTCGCAATCTCTGAAGGTCTTTGCCCAGCAACTAAGATCAAGGTACTGGTAAGTGGCAGCAGTAATGGCGTAGATGCTACTGCCCGATTTAACCCTGCCCGCTTGCCAGCCGCTACTCGACAGGAAATTCGGCAGAGGTATCGTATTCCAGCGGATGCGCTAGTGCTTGGATTTGTCGGACGCTTAGTACAGGACAAAGGTGTGATTGAGTTAGCTGAAGCATGGAAAACGTTGCGCCAGGAATTTCCTGACCTCCATTTGTTGATGGTTGGACGTTTTGAAGCTCATGATCCGCTGCCGCTCTGGGTCGAGCAACTTCTTAAGGATGATGAGCGTATCCATCTGACGGGTGTAGAGCTGGATACTCCCCCCCTCTATACAGCAATGGATATCTTTGTCCTTCCATCGTATGTAGAAGGCTTTGCCAATGTGAATCTAGAGTCAGCAGCAATGCAATTGCCAGTTGTGACCACAAATGCTGTAGGCTGTATCGATTCGATTCAAGACGGCATCACTGGGACATTGATCCCAGCTCAAGATGTGGCAGCTCTGGTAGAGGCACTTCGCTTGTATTTGAAGAATCCAGAATTGCGCTTGCAGCAGGGAATAGCAGGGCGCAAACGAGTATTACAGGAATTTCGCCAAGAAGCCATTTGGGAAGCGATGTATCAAGAATATGCACAGCTTTTAGAGAAGCAAGGGCTATCCGTTCCATCAATGGTCGTCTAATCACGCATTCCATCTGCTGAATTCACACGCCAGCGTGATGTGTATCAAATCACATTTAAGAATATATTACTGACATTGAGCCGCATTTTAATACAATAGAATTTGTTAAATTATGAATACGATCGAGCAGGTAAAAGAGAATTTTATAGAGAATAAAGATGCGAGCGTTATCAAACCCGCATTCATACTTGGTGGTCACACCATGGCGTTAGGGGTGGCTCGTGCCCTTGGCAGAATGGGTGTACCGATCGTGCTAATCCATTACAACGAGAATGATACAGGGCACGTTTCAAAATATGTTAAGCATCACGTTCAAGCTCCCCACCCTGAGAAGTTCGAAACTCAATTTATTGATCTACTAATCAAATGCTCTTGTCAGTTCGGCAACGGGGTCTTGTTCCCTGTTTCGGACGAAACGGTAGTCGCCGTCGCTCGGAATAAAGCTAGACTTGAGGACTATTTCACTGTTGCCTGCACCGATTGGGAAATCACCCAGAAATTTATTGAAAAAAAATACACCTATGCGCTTGCTGAAGCTATTGGCGTAGCTGCACCTAAAACTCTGATTCCCAATTCATTAGAGGATGTAGAAAACTATGCCAGAACGATTGATTTTCCCTGTTTAGTTAAACCCAGCCAAAGCCATCTTTTTTACAATTACTTCAAGAAAAAGATGTTTCCTGTCGGCAATACTCAAGAGTTAATCTCTACATATCAGCAAGCGGTTGATGCTGGGCTTGAAATTATGGTACAGGAGATTATTCCAGGCAATGACACAAATGTAGTGAACTACAACGCCTATTTTTCTCGAGGTAAACCCTTGCTAGAGTTCACTGCTCAACATATTAGAAATGCACCACCGCTTTGGGGATCGCCACGAGTCGTATTAAGCAAAGCCATTCCTGAAGTCATTGAGCCAGGACGAAAGATTCTTCAAGCCTTAAATTATGATGGTTATGCTTGTACAGAGTTTAAGCAAGATGAGCGAGATGGCACCTACAAATTAATGGAAATTAATGGTCGCCATAATCTCTCTACGTTGCTGGCAGTTCAGTGCGGCATGAATTTTCCCTGGCTGCAATATCGACACATGGTTTTAGGTGAAGAGCCGACTATTTCTAGTTATAAAACTGGCATTTATTGGGTCGATATCACAAGGGACATTTGGTACAGCGTGAAGTTTTACAATCATGAGAAATATACGTTCAAGCAATATATTCAGCCATATTTACAACCCCATGTCTTTGCTATTTTTGACTTAAAAGATATGAATCCATTTCTTCGACGATGTGCTCATTTGGCATTCAAACATCAAGCCTAGATCCGTAATTTTTTCACTAGCTAAATTAATTCCGTGTTCAGCTTCACCAACTTCTTCAGGAGGTTTTAACTCATGGTAAAAACAACTTGGATCACCTGCAATGCCTGCAATTCTGACACATTCAAGAAACTATCGATAGCGGATGGCTGGCATATCGGGCAGTGTACTAACTGCTCACTGATTTATCTCAATCCGATGCCGTTTTTTGAGCCATCGGCAGAATTTTCAGACATGTCACTCGACTTTCAGTACACCCAATTTCAGTATCAAATTACAGAGGAAGTTCTCCAGCACGACAAACAACAATTTGCCCGCCAAGTTGAGATATTATCCCAGTTATCTGGAACTCACTTAACCTCTGGAAAGTTTCTAGATATTGGTTGTGGTTCAGGTTCTACCGTCCGTGCTGCTGCCGATATGGGTTGGGATGCTATAGGAATTGATATTGATCCGAATTTAATTGAGCTTGGGAAAGCTCAACATGGAGTAGATCTACGCTGCACTCCACTCCTTGAAAGTGGTTTCGATGGCAACCAATTTCACTTTATCAGGCTCAGGGATGTGATTGAGCATTTACCCAATCCTTATGAAGCTCTGCTTGAAATTAAACGTCTACTTGCTCCAGGAGGGTTTGTACTGATTGCAACTCCTAACGAAGATGCGCTTCCAACCCAAATCCGCTTGCTTCTAGGGCATAAGCGAGATCAGGTAGCCACTGTCCCCCCACCACACCATGTGCATGGTTTTACTCCAAAAACTTTAAAGCGCATCTTAGAACGAGCAGGACTAGAAATTCATCGACTAGGAACCACAACCCCTATAGATCCAGAGTATGTGACCGCAAGAAATATGAACTCTGCCAGCAATAAATTGCACGTCTTGTTGTGGAGTGCTGCTAATGCAATTGGCAAGGGCAGTATGCTGATCGGCTGGGCTAGAAAAGTAGATGAATAGTGGAAAAATTCACATCTAGATTTTGAGAAAACTAAACTCTCTTCAACTAAATTGATGATTGAGGTGAATGTATTATGACATTCAGCAGAGTAGTAAAATTTGTTCTAGATAGATTAACAGCAGCAGTTTTACTATTGATTTTCACGCCCATCCTAATAACTGTTGCGATCGCCATTTACCTGCGCATGGGTCACCCTATTCTTTTCATTCAATCCCGTCCAGGAAAGAATCAACGCATTTTCAACTTTTATAAATTCCGAACCATGACGAATGACTGTGATTCGTTCGGCAACCCATTGCCGGACGAAGAGCGGCTGACCCAATTCGGTCAATTTCTACGTCAAACCAGTCTAGATGAACTGCCTCAACTATGGAATGTACTGAAAGGTGACATGAGCTTTGTCGGACCTCGCCCTTTACTGATTCGATATCTCGATCGCTATACACCTGAACAGTCACGACGTCATGACGTAAAACCAGGGATTACAGGTTGGGCGCAAGTAAATGGTCGCAATTCCATCAGTTGGGAAGAAAAATTTAACCTTGACACTTGGTATATCGATCACTGGAGCTTATGGTTTGATTTCAAGATTTTACTGCTAACGGTGTGGAAAGTAATTCATCGCGAAGGAATTAATCAGCAGGGACAAGCCACGATGGAAGAGTTCAAAGGATCAAAGAGTTATTTGTAAAATTCATCGTTATGGATACTTGCGTATCAAAATGCAATCTCAAATCATTGATTTAACTGACCCATTATGGATGGAAATTTTACATCAGCTTGGTCATGATTTCTATCACTTGCCAGAATTCTTGGATCTTGAGGCTAATCGGCTTCAGGCAATACCTGAAGCAGTAGTGATTCGAGAAGATGAGAATGTCTTTTTTCTTCCTTATCTTCTTAGGCAGTGGAATAGAGGTCTAGAGCACGAGACCGGATGGGATGTTGTTTCCCCCTATGGTTATCCCGGTTTTCTGATAAATGCAACAGACAACAGATCAGAATTTATTAAACGCGCAATTGACCATCTGCAAACTGTATGGCAGCAACGAAAGATTTGTTCTGCCTTTTTGCGTCTTCACCCAACGCTAAATGCTGGAATAGAACAAGATTTAGCAGATCATCCAGCCCTACAAGCTAGTGGCAGAACTGTTTCCATCAATCTTTCTTGCAGCGCAGATGACTTGTGGAAACAAACTCGAGAAAATCATCGCCGCGGCATTCGTCGTTTAAAGGAAGCAGGGTTCTCAGCTAGTATGATTCCTATTGAAACTAATCTGGATAGTTTCATTACAATTTACGAGGAGACAATGGAGCGGGTGAATGCCAAATCCTTATACTACTTCAGCCGAAACTACTTTCTTCAGCTCGTTGATTCACTGAAACCGAAAATCCACTTGTGCGTAGCTCAATTCAATCAAACGATTGCCGCCGCCGCTTTGATTACTGAACACAATGGAATTGTACAATATCATTTGGGTGGTACCCTCAACACCTTCTTGAAAGAAGCGCCCATGAAATTAATTTTTGATTATGTTCGATTTTGGGCAAAAGAGCGGGGCAATCATCTTTTTCATTTAGGTGGAGGCTTAGGAGCAGCACAAGATAGTCTTTATAATTTCAAGTTGGGATTTGCTAATCAAACCCATTCCTTCTCCACACTACGCCTTATTCTCGATGAAGCGCAATATCTTTCCTGGGTAACATGCCAAGCTAAGCAAAATCATCAAACACCCGACCTGCTACTCAGCTCTAATTTCTTTCCTGCTTATCGAGTTCCTATTTAAGAGCTTGTTTTAACCAAACTCTGGTTATAAAACTCTTTTCTTTCAGTTTGTTATTCACAATCGTGTAAATTTTAGACATTGCCTGCCTAACTAATTCAAGGATCACCATGAAGAAACCGATCCTGCTCTCAACTCCCCATATGGGCAAAGAAGAGTTGCAATTCGTTCAGGAAGCTTTTAATACAAATTGGATTGCCCCAATAGGTCCCCATGTCGATGCCTTTGAGCAGGAGTTTTGTGAAGCAGTAGGGGCGAGATATGCAGTAGCTGTGAGTTCTGGTACAGCCGCATTGCACCTAGCACTGCATTTAATAGGAGTTAAGCCAGGAGATGATGTCTTTTGCTCCACGCTTACCTTTGTAGCAACAGCCAATCCTATCGTTTATCTAGGAGCCAATCCAGTTTTTATTGATAGCGATCGCACCTCCTGGAATATGAGTCCTGAACTGTTGCAATCCAGTTTGCAACGGCGGGAGCAACAAGGTAAATTACCAAAGGCCGTCATCCTCGTCCATCTTTATGGTCAAAGTGCAGATCTAGATCCAATCTTGCAAATTTGTAATCGCTATGACATTCCTTTGATTGAAGATGCTGCTGAATCTCTAGGAGCGACCTATAAGGGGCGATCGCCTGGCACCTTTGGGCAAGTCGGCATTTATTCATTTAATGGTAATAAAATTATTACCACTTCTGGGGGCGGCATGTTGGTGTCTGATGACCCAGCCCTGATCAATCAGGCCCGCTTTTTAGCAACTCAGGCGCGTGACCCAGTCCCCCACTACCAACATTCTCAGATTGGCTATAACTATCGCCTCAGCAATGTTTTAGCTGGTATTGGTCGAGGACAGCTGCAAGTCCTTGCCGATCGGGTTGCTGCCCGTCGGCGCAACTTTGAGTTTTATCGAAACGCTTTAGAACATCTGCCAGGCATTGAATTTATGCCAGAGGCATCTTATGGTGAATCAACGCGTTGGTTAACCTGCCTCACCATTGAACCTAGTCTGTTTGGTTGCGATCGGGAGCAAGTACGGCTTGCTTTAGCTGAAAAGCAGGTTGAATCGCGTCCTGTCTGGAAGCCGCTACATTTGCAGCCCATCTTTGCAGGTTGTGAATCGGTGGGGGGACAGGTTGCTGAATCTCTGTTTGAACAGGGTCTTTGCTTACCTTCTGGCTCTAACCTCCAAGAGGACGAGCTGAGCTATGTTGTCCATACTATTATCCAGCTTTATCACCGCAATACCCAGCGTCTCTAGCCTGCCGCACCCTATGCTATGCCGGGGGTGCCAGGGTTCTACTCCAGTCTAGAAGTGGAACCCCGGCATCCCTTTTCCTGTGCTTCAGAGCGCCCTCGGCTAAAATCATCTGGACTTGACTCAGTTGAAAATTGCTTTATCTGCAGGGGAAAAGCATAGGCTGAAAATTTAGCATCCCAAAGAGATAAAATTAGGCAGCTTCGGAAGAAGAATAGAGCTGCAGCCGAGGCAAGAGCATCTCTGTAAAACTTGCCCTGCTGAGTTCCTGTACCTATTACTCCCGCAATATTTGAAATGATCTAAACCCCAAAGGCTTCATTGTGGGGCGCACGAAGCGCGTCCCACAATGAAGCCGATTAAATTGCCGAGGTAATCTGTCCTTGCGATCGCCAGAAGCCTGATCTCTCAAAGATTGCGATACAATTGCCCGATGTTAGTTCCTCACAAGTTCCTCAAATTGTTTCTCTAATTTCAAAGGGCCTCTGAGTCGATAGAATTGGCTAAACTTCTTGCTGATTCTGCCTCTGTCTCATCCCCTGACTCCCGCTACGAAAGCATCATGCCAGAACCGCTTAAATCTTTGACTGACAAAGCCTACGATGTTCTACGGATTGAACATCAACCCCTCAAAACCCTGTTTGCACCCCACACGGTTGCCGTGATTGGCGCTACGGATAAACCGGGGAGCGTTGGGCGAACTCTCCTGTGGAATTTGATCAGTCATCCGTTTGGGGGCATGGTGTTTCCAGTGAATCCCAAGCATGCCAGCGTGCTGGGAATTAAGGCATATCCGACCATCGGCACAGTGCCAGAATCGGTCGATTTAGCGATCATCGTGACGCCTGCCCCTACAGTTCCGGGCATTATTGCCGAATGTGTAGAGGCGGGCGTCAAAGGCGCGATTATTATCTCTGCTGGCTTTAAGGAGGCGGGTGCCGCTGGCGTTGAGCTAGAGCATCAAGTTCTGGAGCAGGCGCGGCGCGGCAACCTGCGCATCCTGGGGCCAAACTGTCTGGGCATCATGAATCCCCAGATCGGTTTCAATGCGACCTTTGCCAGCACGATCGCTCGTCCTGGCAATGTTGGGTTCATCAGCCAAAGTGGCGCGTTGTGTACCGCCATTCTCGACTGGAGCTTACGAGAGAATGTAGGGTTTAGCGCCTTTGTGTCAATCGGTTCGATGCTGGATGTGAGTTGGGGAGATTTGATCTACTATCTGGGAGATGATCCGCAGACCCACAGTATTGTCATCTACATGGAGTCGATCGGGGATGCGCGATCGTTCCTGTCAGCAGCCCGTGAAGTGGCGTTGACCAAGCCGATTATTGTGATTAAAGCGGGTCGTGTGGCAGCGGCGGCTAAAGCGGCGGCTTCCCATACGGGCGCTTTGTCCGGCAATGATATCGTGCTCGATGCGGCCTTTCGTCGCTGCGGGGTATTGCGTGTAACCAGCATTTCCGATCTGTTTGATATGGCAGAGGTGCTAGCAAAACGACCGCGCCCTCAGGGACGCCGGCTGACGATTTTGACCAATGCTGGCGGCCCAGGCGTGCTGGCTACCGATGCCCTGATTGCGGCAGGAGGAGAGCTGGCCGATCTATCGGCAGAGGCGATCGCTGCCCTCAACCAATTCCTGCCCCCGCACTGGAGTCATGGCAATCCGATTGATATTCTTGGGGATGCCGATCCGCAGCGATACCGGCAAGCGATCGAAATTGCGGCCCAAGATCCCAACAGCGATGGCCTGTTGGTGATTCTGACGCCGCAAGCGATGACCGATCCAACTCAAATTGCAGAACAGCTGCAGGCGTTTGTAGACCCCTCCGTTGGGGGCAAAGGGGCTACCCTGCTGCGGAATAAACCGATTCTGGCGAGCTGGATGGGCGGAGCCGAAGTGGCAGCGGGTGAGGCAATTCTCAATCGGGCTAGCATTCCTACTTATCCCTATCCCGATACGGCTGCTCGGGTATTTAGCTATATGTGGCGGTATAGCTA
>DATNOY010000121.1:0-15477 GCA_036703495.1 Coleofasciculaceae cyanobacterium | reverse complement strand
CGGTGCTGCGGATCGCGCCCCAGCTGCTCAGCCCGATCGCTAATGGCGGTCACAGTGGTTAGCTCCAATGCCTCAATCAACCCTTGGACAAAGGTAATTTTTTTGCGAGTCGAGTCCAGTAGCGTTACGCTCCAGGTTGGCTGGGCGATCGCGATCGGTAGACCTGGAAATCCAGCGCCTGTGCCAATATCAATTACCCGGAAGCTGTTCTGCTGTTCGGCTTTGTTCAGCTGCTCGACTTTGGTCAGTTCAGCTGCGTGAAGTTCGGCACTCTCAGGCTGGGGCAAATCCCGTCCTAGAGATTTCAGGATCGGGGGGGTGAAAGCGGCAGAAGTAGCCAGTTGGGGCATAGTCTCTGCCTCTGTCTCTGTCTCTGCCTCGGTCTCCTGACTGACCCATTCGGGCGGCTCAGATGTAAACTGGGGCGGCTGGCTTCCCATCCAGGGTTTAATTCCCCTGAGCGAATCCCAAAGGTGCTTTTCCCAGAATTCTTGCGGATCAGTAATGCGGGTGAGATTCAGCTGGCGATTGCCTGCCAAAGTTAGTTCATAAAGCCGCTGAAACTGGGCTTGCTGTTCGGGATGGGGTTGCCAGCCCAGGGTTTGCTGCCAAAGGTCGGTTTCTTGTGGCAAAACGGGGGATTGAGTTTCCATGTTTTATCCTTGAGCCACAGTCTGTTTAGCGATCAATGAAGCGGGATCGACGGCAATCAGTTCACCGTGGTTGAGTGTCCAGCAGCGATCGGCGATAGATACCATCTCACCCGGTTCATGGGAGACAATCAGCAAACTCCACTCTTTCTTCAGTTCGCCTAGCAAACTGATTAATTGTCTGCGCATCGACCAATCCAGTCCGGCCGTCGGTTCATCAAGCAAAAGCAGAAACGGCTGGCGGATCAGCTGCACTGCCAACGCCAAACGTCGCTGCTGCCCGCCGCTTAAAGAACGAGGGGAGGTGCTGAGGGGCAGATGATCTAAGCTGACGGCTTTCAGGGCATTTTCCATTTTTTCTTTGCCCAATTCTGGATGCCCTAGCCGCAGTTCTTCCAAAATCGTGTGGCCACAAAAGTGGCGTTCCGGAAATTGGAACACCAGTCCGCTGAGCTGCTGCAGCTGTTCAGGATTGAGCTCTTGATCTCGCCAAAGAATTTTGCCTGCAGTTTTCTGGGCTAACCCTGCCAGGATTTCTAAAAGGGTACTTTTGCCAGAACCGCTAGGGCCAATAATCAACCCCAACTGCTGTGGCCCCAGCTCCAGGTTGATCCCTTTTAAGATGGCGGTCGGGGTTGCGGCAGGGTGGTAAACCAAATTTTTGAGATAGAGCATCAATGGCAGTCGAGCGAGATTTGCTTGCAGAAGGTTGATCAAAAAATTTGACCTGAGTCAGCGGAAGGCGCAATATTATGATCACTGTAACCATACTAGTAGAACTTCGCCTTGGGCAGGCGTGCAACCTACCTGAGGGGAACCTGGAAAAGTGCGATCGCGTCAGGGCCTCTATCTCCCAGTATTTTCCAAAAAACTTTTCTCTCCTGTGATCTAGACTCTATTGCCAGGTTGAATGCCAATCATAAGATGGGGCAACGGCATTTTGCCTAGCTCTATTGCCTATAGCGGTTCGCACTCGGCTAAAGCCAGATAATTTTTTGAAAGCCTTGCTCCGCGAGGCTTTCAAAAAATTATCTGGACTTGACTCAGTTGAAAATTGCTATAACTCTACTGACCTGTCCCAACCTAACCCAGGGGGATCAGGCTAAATTAGGGGGTGGAGTGGGTAGACACAGCCTGGTGATGCGGTTAGACTCCCGGATCATTATTCTCTGAGGTGCGATTGCTATCGGCAGGAACGGCCGATGTTCTAGGACTGGATGAAATGCTATAGAAGAGACGATGACAAAACTGGCTATGAAATTAGAACGTTCATCTCAAAAACTCCACGGCTCTACACGTGCTGGCAGCAAAAGTTCTGCTGTTCACCCTGGGCTAAAAAGAGCAGGGGCAGCGATCGCCAGCGCCCTCACCCTCACCTTGAGCCTGTGGGTTCATCCTGCGGCGGCTGATCCGTTCCGCGCTAACAATCCCCATGCCATTGGCTCCAAAACGGAAGCTGCCTTTGATGCGCTGTTTAAGCAAGGCAACTATCAGGAAGCGGGTCGCCTGCTGCAATCGGCCGAACCGAATGAACCCTTGGCCTATGCGCTCAAAGCTGCCCTGGCTTACGTTGACCAGGACACCGAAAAGCTGGGTGAAAATGCTCGCCTCACCCGCGAAACGGCAGAGAAATTGGTACAAACTGATGCCCTGCGAGGGCATATTTATGTAGCGGCTGGGCATTTCCTGGAAGGAGCCTATGCGCTATCGACCCAAAGTACGGTTGCTGCTACACCTACCGTTCTCGCCAAGCTGCAGCAGGTTTTTGATAATTTGGGTCAAGCTGAAAAAATTGATGCTCAAGATCCAGAATTAAATTTGATGAAGGGATTCATGGACTTGATGCTGGCGGTAAATCTACCGTTCTCCAATCCCGATCAGGCGATCAATCGGCTCCAGTCTTATGCACAACCGTCCTACTTGGCTCAGCGCGGCATTGCCATTGGCTACCGCGACCTGCAACAGCCGGACAAGGCATTGGCTGCCGTGGAAGAAGCACTGAAACAAACGCCTGACAATCCTGAGCTGTTTTACTTAAAAGCGCAAATCCTGCGCCAAAAGAGCGACAAACTGCAAGGCGATAGCCAAACTCAGGTGCGCAACCAAAGCATTCGCTCTTTCCGGCAAGCTTGGGCAATGCGCGATCGCTTCCCCGAAAGTTTGGTTCGTCAGCTCAATCGCGAGGGTTGCCGCACGTTTCAACAGTCTCACAATCGCAATCCTGATGCGTGTAGCACTGGCTCTGTCAACTGGCAAGGCAATCCTCAAAAAACCTAGCCGGGACAGACAACCGCCAAGAGCCCATCCCTCCGCCTGGGCTGCCGTCGTCCTGGGCAAATTGGCTTGGGCGAACTGGCTACAGCATCTTCCCTTTAATACCGTTTAATAAAGCAGCGTAGGCAATGCCTACGCTGCTGCTTTTATAGCAATTTTCAACTGATTCAAGTACTTTATGGCAAGTCTCGATGCGGGGCTGTCATCCTGAGGCTGAATCTAAGGAGAGGGCTCCTGCTGGAGCGGCGCTGAGGGTTGAGCCGCGGGAGGCTGTGTGGGTTCTGTCGTACCGGGTAAGAAATTGGGTAGCACGTCACGGGGGCGGTTGGTCGCAGCAATGCAGTCAGAGAGGGCTGTTTCTGTCGAGAAACTCGCTTGACTGCGCAATCCGACAACGCAAGCTGAAAATCTTACGGGTAATAAGCTGCGCCGGCAGTGATCCATCACATTTAACAGCGACGTAGTGTCTTTGGAGCTGTCGATCGCACCGATATCTACAACACAGGTTGCCAGTTCAACCGGACGACGTACCCGCCGACAGCTAGACAGCGCATCTGCTGCCGTTAGGGTAGTTCTGCTGTCAATATTGACGACACAGCTGGATAAATCTTTGGGATATAAAGCCGCCGCACAGGCAGATGCTGCATCTGCATCCACAACCCCTGTGCCTTTCATTTGGGTAACACAGGTGCCATAATCGCGACTGGTGCTCCTGTAGGTGCTGTCGTAGGTGAGGGCAGTAGCAGGAAGCGCAGCGGCAAGCAGTCCCGCTGTTGCCAGTTGCGTAATGGACAGGCGAATCAGGTGAGCTTTACTTAAAATGCGGCTGGGCGATCGCAAGTCAATATTATGCATGGCGGAAAACTAAACTTTAGAGAACTGCAAGCACAGCTATGATACTACGGGTGCGGGATAGCAGGCACGCAGCGGGCGGCAAATTTGCGCGACTTGATGAAGGGTTTGGCTGGCCCAGCCCACGCCTTCTAGTCGCCCCTCAGACTTGGCACGAGCCATCGTTTCTTTAATCAAGATCGCTGCCAGCTGAGCGATCGCCCTATTTAAGGCTGGATTGTAGCGTTAGCCAAGGGTAAGGCTAGGGCTGGTTGCTTTCGGGAGGCTGTTTGCTTTCGGAGGGCTGTTTGCTTTCCGAGGGAATAGCAGCAGGAGAAGGCTGGACAGTCGCTTTGGGATCAGGTGTCGCCTCAATGCCATCTAAGAGCGACAGATCCAGCGAATCGGCTGAGTTGGCGGGTTTGGCGGAATTGCTGGGTGCTGCTTCTGCAGCTTGTTGAAGTTCTATGGGGGCAGGTTTAGCCAAAGATGCCGGAGCGGGTGCCGGAGCAATGGCGGCGTCTTTCATTCCGCGGATTGGCAAGTTGGCCGTTAATATGGTGGTTCGCTGATCGCTTTCTAACGAGAACTCAGAATGATCGGGGTCAATTTCTACATAGCGCGAAACGACCTCCAAAATTTCCTGACGCATCTTCTCCACCACTGCTGGGGATAAATCCGCGCGATCGTGCGCCAGGAGAATTTGCAGGCGACGTTTGACCGTCTCGCGGCTAGTCTTTTTGGGGGTGCCGCGTGAGAAAAGTCGGTCAAGGAGTTCTTGTAACATGGGTGGACATTTGAACAGCATGGATGGAGGCAGCGGAGGAGGAGAGAATTAGGAGGCTATTCGCTAGGCTGGAACAGACGGCGGAGTCGGGATAAAAAGTGGTCGGGAGGGGGAGTCAGATCTAGAAAAGGCACTTTTTCTCCTTCTAGACGACGAACAATGTTTTGCAGTGCCTGTCCTGCCAGGCCCTGTTGAGCGGGTTCGGCTGCTAGGACCAAGGGTTCCCCTCGGTTCGTCGAGACAATCACTTTCTCATCGTCTGGAATTACGCCAATCAGCGGAATGGCTAGAATTTCCTGCACGTCTTTGACCGACATCATTTTGTCTTGGGCCACCATGGCCGGCTTGATGCGGTTGATGATCAGGTGGGCATTGCGAATGCCGTTTGCTTCTAGCAAACCCACAATCCGATCGGCATCCCGCACGGCCGAAATTTCGGGGGTTGTCACCACTAAAGCTTCTTTCGCTGGGGCGATCGCATTTTGAAAACCCATCTCAATCCCAGCCGGGCTGTCAATCAAGATATAGCCAAAGACTTTAGTCAGGGCGTTCACCAGCTTTTTCATCTGTTCTGGAGACACCGAATCTTTGGTGCGGTTTTGGGCAGCCGGCAGCAGGACTAGATTGGGCTGTCGTTTGTCGCGCACGAGGGCCTGCTCCAGCCGGCACTCGCCTGCCAAAACTTCAACGGCTGTGTAAACAATGCGATTTTCCAGACCTAGCAGCAAATCCAGGTTGCGCAACCCAAAATCGGCATCGACCACAGCAACTTTGTGACCTCGCTGGGCAAGCGCCATTCCTAGATTGGCGGTGCAGGTCGTTTTGCCAACTCCACCCTTGCCGGACGTAACAACAATAATGCGACTCATGCGTTGCTGAGATGAATTAATCAGTAGTGGACAGAACTATAGCTTGAGATTGAGCGTTTGAATCAGGCGATCGCAGTTTTTAATCAATATTCGTAGTTGAAGAGCGGCAGCAGGATAGCCCTCTCGCTTTTCAAGGTGTCTGAATCTTAGGGTGTCCGATCGCGAGAAAAGTCAGCGGCTCGTATGATCCGAATGCCGCCAGAACTCACATAAGCCACTTCCGGCTGATATTGGTCAGGGGCTTCGGGGGCACGGGCGACAAAATCCGCAATCCGAATTTGAGTCGGTTCTAGGCGCAGTGCCATGATCAGGCAGCTAGCATTGCCGGCCGCTCCCGCTTGAACGACGCCTCTCAATGCGCCCCACACCAGCACATCCCCATCCGCAATAATACTGCTTCCGGGGTTGGTATCTCCTAATACCACTACGGTGCCCGGATGACGAATTTCTATGCCAGAACGCAGGGTGCTTTGCAGGTAGAGCGGTTCTGCTAGGGCTTTGCCTTCTTCCAGGGGCGGGTTAAAGTGAGCCACGGGCGACTGCTGTTCTACCGAGAACCCCGCCATGGCTGCGGCAACTGCGGTTTGGCGACGGCTCGTATAGACCCGCTTTAGCAGGAGCTGAGCTTCTGTTAAAGCATCGGCAATGGTCTGCAATTGCCGCCCATCGAGCAGGCGATCGCGGCTAATCAGATGCACGGGAGTATTGGGTTGCCAAAACCGCTCTCCAGACATCAGGCGTTGCTTCAGCTGTTGCCAAACATCCGTCCAGGTGGGTGCGCTTGGCACATCGGTTTCGGGCGGCAGCAGCAGCAAGAGCCGACCACTCTCTCCCTTGAGGCGCACTTGCGGAACATTAGGTTCATCTGGAGCAGGGGCGATCGATGAAACGGGAGGAATAGAAGAATCAGAATTCATGCAAACGTAAAGGAGCGTCTAAGACGACTAGAGATAATTGGGTGACACACTGCATCCATGTTAGTGAGCTTGGCGAGAATGGAACAGTTTTTTGGGTAGGTCAGCATGCCTAGCGATTCCCGCTAACTTCTTAGCTTTTTCCTCGCAACCGCTGATATACGGCGGCCAGGGCATAGCGATCGCCCACATTGCCCGGAAATAGCACAACGGGCAGCTGCGGAAATTGGGGATGATCGTCTGGTGTGCGGATCACCGAAACCCCTGCCAGGATTTGCCCTAGCGAACGAGCTGCCCTCAGCGCTAGCCCGCTGCTGAGGGTGTCATTGGAGGTAATGCCACCTTTGCTGATCAAGAAGCCAATATCGGCCGGTAAGCTGCGTTCAATTTCCATCAGTAGCCCCGAAACGGCTGTGCCAAAGTCCAGTCGGGCTTGAATATCGTCAAAGGTCAGCTCTTGACGGCTGGTGTAGACCACAGCAGTTTTGCCATTGGTATGAGCAGTCTGAATCTGTTCCAGGGACTGGCTCAGTAACTGCGATCGCTCCGCTTGCGGATGGTCTAGCAAACGCGACACCTCGATTTCAATGCCCACAATATCGGGGAGTTTGAGCAGTTCTTCTAGCTGTTCTGTTGTTTTCTGGACATGCGACCCCACAATCACGGCTCCCGGCTTACCGTTGCGCGTGTAGGATGCCATATCTTCTGGAGCGACGGGCTGAGGCGGCAGTGCGGCTAAGGACGTCAGCAGACTGGCAGCACTGCGAAACAAAAATCGTTTGCCTTGAGCGGCGGCGACTAAAACATCGGCAGCAAACTGGTTGAGGTCTGCCTGATTCTCGGCATCCACCGCCACACACTGATTATCGTGAAGCTGCATCAGCCGATCCACCGTTCCTGCCCGCACATCCTGGAGCAAAAACCGTTCTACCTGATTTGCCTTGATCCGCCCCTGCGTTTTCTCTTCCACGTAATCGGGCAGGTAGCTGTAGCTGTAGCCAAATACTGAATCTTTGGCAAACTCTGTTTGATGAACCGGGGTTGGGGTGCCGTTTACTATCAGGTAATGGACGCTGTCTTGGGTGAACCGCCCTGCTTCAAAAAAGGCGGGGGTTAGAAACAGCGCATCAAAGTTACCTAGCTCTGCGGCGATCGCATCTGTTTCTACGGGATAGTGTCCCCGCAGCGTTGAATCAGACCGGCTGACCACCAAAAAATCGTGAATTTGCTCTTGAGCGATCGCCTGCTTTAAGTTCTGGCAAGCCTCTCGCGTCGTTTCCAGGGCTTTTTCTGGCGTCAGCGATCGCGTGTTGGTTAGCACAAAGAAAATCGGCGTGTCGTCGCGCAATCCTAGCCGCAGCGTTTCCACATCCCACTGCATCAGCAGCAAGCAGCTATGAACCGTCTGTGACCCGGTGGGGTCATCGTCAAGCACAATAATTTTGGGGGTTGAGGTCATGGCAGTTTCAAGATGGGGAAGGGAGGATAGCTCCTTTGAGAATTGTAGGGTGTTGAGTTATACAGATGACGATCCTGCCGCTGGATTGCTCTGCCGATTGCCCGCATTGGGATACTTCCGTGCAGGCAAGAGTCTCCAACCAGCGGCATCGGCGGCCCAGTTGCGAAAGATTTTGGGACGAGTGAAGCATTGGGCGAATCGCCCGTTATATTCCTGTTTCCAGGCAGTCGGCCATTGATCGGTTTCATGAGCTTGCTGTAAAGCTCGAACTTCTGCCTCTAGAGCAACAGCATGACGCTGGAATAGGGCTTCCAGCTCTTGAAAATGGATGTCGGGCGGTTGCAAGCTGCCTCCAGATGCTGATGATTGTGAGTGGAATTCAAGCGCTTGAGGGCAGTGTTCCTACCTCCCAGTTCTGCAAGTTTACCGACCCTCTGGCAAGCACGCTATATCTCCCAACCCCTGCTCCCAGAGCGGCAGGGGAGCCGGATGCAAAGTCTCTCTTCCGTTCGGGCAGCTTTAGAGGCAGGGCTGCAAAGGGGGAATCCACCTGGCGCTCCTGATCCCAGTGCTGAGGTTTATTTAATTGATGATCCTTAGCTCAGTTCAATCAACTTTAGCTAAATTGGTAAAGCCAATCCTGCTATCTGTGGGTTTTGGCGATATCATCACACTCAGCTAGTTAATGGCGACGGCAAACGCAAGAGGTTGCACAGGTATGGAGCGACAGGATGATTCCCCTGAAAATTTAAGTGCGGCTCCTGGCTCAGAATCTGGAACGGCGGATTATTTGCTGCGATCGATGACCCAAGACTTAAAAACCTTGCAGCAAGATTTGGTCACCCAGCTTCACCAGGATATCCGCCGACTTCAGGCGGAAAAATCGCGTTTGCTCAACGATATTGAGAAATTGCAAAACCAGCAGCAGGTGCTCCAGTCTCAGCATGAAGTCTCGCTATCGCGGCAGCAGCTGGCGCAACAGCAAGCCTGGGCCAAGCAGCTGGCCTTGGCACTTGCTAATCATTTACAGCTGGCCCTGAGTCAACGGCTGAGCCAAATGAATGGCTATCCGATCCAGGGAGCCCCCAACTTGCCACCCGTGGGTGGCACCGCCGACGTGGAAAATACTCAGCGGGCGATCGCTGCTTTGGATGACACCGTGAATCGGGCGTTTACGTCCTTGCGCAGCGACCTGAATAGCTACCAGAGTACGCTGTCTCAGCAGATCAACCGCATGCAAGAGCTGGGGCAGCAGGGAGAAGCCATCCTGGAGGTGCTAGTCAGCCGGATTGGCCAGCAGCTGCAGCAGGAGATTAGCAAAGCGCCGACGGAGAATCGGGCGTATTGGGGAGCCGAAATGCCAACAGGACTCAAGTCTGATCCTGTTGCTCCCGCCGCAAATTCTCTGCCGCCCAGCCCTGAGATCCCAATGCCGCCTGCTGTACCTGCCGCCGTACCGGGTTCTCCGGCCGATTCGGCCGCGCCTGTCCGCAGCGTGCCTGCTGCTAATTCTGTAGGTTCGCCAGCGATCGCGTCAGACCCTGCAGCGCCTGCTGTTCCGTTGCGATCCCGCAAGCTGTCTCCCTTTCAGCTCGGGTTGGTGATGGTTTTATGTTCTACCTTGGCGCTGTCGTTGCACAACGTCTTGGTGGGAATTGTGGGCAACCCCAGCAAGCTGTTTGGCATTGTGCCGATCGGCGGTTACATCAGCATTCGCACCTTTGGCAGCTCATTGTTTATCCTCTGGATGCGGATGCTGGTGGTGGTGCCGCTGATGGCTTGGCTGGGGCCAATTCTGCATCCGCCTATCTGGCGCGATATTCGCTATTTCTTTGAGTCGAGCGATCGCCGCCTGATGAGCAGCGTCGTCGGCAGCGGCTTTTTCCTGTTCTTGTCGCAAGTGTTGCTCTACATTGCGATTGGCGAAATTGGCCCCGGCGTAGCCACGACCATTTTGTTTATGTATCCTATCGTCACTGTGCCCCTGGCCTGGGTGCTGTTTGGAGAGCGACCTAACCGATTTCGCGTGATTGTCATGGTTGCCATTCTCTCAGGGGTGATCTTGACGGCATTGCCCAGAATTTCCTTTACCCCCACTCTCTCGGGTTCCGGCATTGGGGCGGCGATCGCCTCTGCTGTATTCTTTGCCTGCTATTTAATTTCCATGCAGATTAGCTTCCGCAAACTGCATCCTGTTCCGGTCAGCCTGATTCAGTTTGTGTCCATCTTCATCCTGACGAGCATTAGCCTAATTGTGTTGGGCATTGAGGTAACCCCCACCAATCGCTTAGGACTATTTGGTAGCGGTATTGTTCTCGGTGCGTTAACGCTGGCAGGTTTTTTGCTCAACAATTTTGGTGTTCGGTTTATGGGCGCAGCGCGCGCTTCCATCATTGCTGCCAGTGGGCCGGTTCTGACTGCTTTTTTAGCTTTTTTCGTCATTCCGGGAGAATTGACGGTTCTGCATTTTGTTCAGCTAGTCGGTATTTTAATTGTCACTTTAGGCGTTACGGCTCTCAGCTTCGAGCGCATCTTAATTCAAAATCGCAAAGAAGCGCGGCAAGCTTCTAGGGCATCGGGCGGCAGCTAGGGTTGCAAAAACTAAATTTTGCAACTTGGGGGGTGGGGGCTGCGCCTCCCAAAAGGGGTGGAACCCTTTGTAAAGCTTCTGGTTTGCTGTACGAGTTGATTTATGACTCAGTCCCTCGGCGTCACTAAAAACCAGATCTAAAGCCCTGCGTCGCTCGCGCAGCGGGCAGCGCAGGGCTTTAAGGTTTGATGGTTGATAGGGCTATCTTAGTCATTGATTAAAAATTGATTGAAAATAGGCGGCACTTTATGAAGATCGCGGTTATCGGCGCAAGTGGAACGATCGGGCAGGCGGTGGTACAGGCGCTTGCGCCGCGGCATCAGGTCATCCAGGTGGGGCGATCGCGCGGGGAATATCAAGTAGACTTGGCGTCTAAACACTCGATCCAGCAGCTTTTCGAGGCGATCGCTCCCTTTGATGCCGTGGTCAGTGCTGCCGGACAAGCTAAGTTTGCGCCGCTATCTGCGCTCACCGACGAAGATTTCCAATTCAGCCTTGCTAACAAGCTGATGGGTCAAGTCAATCTCGTTCGGGTTGGACTTGCCTATGTGACGGACAGGGGTTCCTTTACTCTGACTAGCGGTGTCTTGTCGGGTGAACCGATGCCGGGGAGTGCCGCTATTAGTTTAGTCAATGCAGGGCTGGAAGGCTTTATGCGGGCAGCGGCTCTAGAAGCGCCTCGCGGCATTCGCGTGAATGTGGTTAGTCCCCCTTGGGTAAGTGAGACACTAGTGGCAATGGGGCAGGCAGGTTCTGGCGGTCTGCCAGCGGCACAAGTGGCAGCGGCTTATGTGGCAGCGGTGGAAAGCCAGAGGACGGGCGAAGTGCTGGATGCGCGATCGTTGGCTGCTTCAACCAAATTTTGATGGTCAGTCAGCCCATTTTGAGGTTTGTCTAACACCAGGAAAATTCAATGTGCATCATCCCAGCAAAACCATGGTTGATCTAAAACTGGAGAAAGTCGCACATGGATGAAATCGTCAAGAAAGTGGCTGCGCTGGGTCTACCCGGAGTCGTGCTGGTGATCGTGATGGCGACGACTGGGCTAACTGGAGCCGCCGCGATCACCTCTGCTTTAGCGATGCTAGGAGGGCCAGCCGGGATGTTGGGCGGAATTGCTGTCTTGGGGTTAACCGGATTGATCAGCGATGCCCTGGCAAAAGTTGGATTAGAGGATTTTTTAACCGCAATATACTGCCAGCGGCGAATATCGGAACCCCATGGGAAGCTGTTGCAGGAGATTGGCCAGCTCTTGCTGTTTGATGCCGAGGTCAAGGAGCGATTGAGAGCCACTATTCGCGAGGGGTGTGGTTGTTCTACTCAAGCAGATGTCATTTTTTCGGAATCGGCTAGTTTGGCGATCGCCATCCTTGACACTGTCCCTGGCATCACTTCTGCCCACCATCGAGACTTCAAAAGCGCTACTTCCGTTGTGCGATTACGAGATGGGACGGCACTCAAAACCTGGAAAAATCTGGCGGGAGTGGATCATGTCTTCTTAGCGGATGTCAATGACCGCATGATCTACGGCGGATATGTAGGCTGGGTGCATGGCGAAGGACTCCAGCAGGCGATCGCCCGGGTCCAACGTGAATTGACCTAAGGTCAGCCATGGCAGCGATCGCTCTCGTCGGGGCGCGGCATCTCCTACGGGAAGCAGGCTATGGACAGTAAGATCACTCACCCCCAAAGGGCTGCCCGCATCCCACATCCTGACATGGGGCTGACTGAACTTAATCTAAGAACGGAGAGAGAGGGATTCGAACCCTCGTTAAAGTTGCCCCTAAACAGCATTTCCAGTGCTGCGCCTTCAACCACTCGGCCATCTCTCCAGGCATATTCTGTTCTGCGACTTTCTCAGCCACAGAATTGCTATGTTAGCAGAATCCAGGTCACTCTGAAAACAGATTTAGCAAATTTTGTCTTCTGGGCTCACCGCTAACGCTCTATCATAGGCTCTGGGAATTGCTTTAACCAACTTTGAAATTCAAAAGATTCATGACTCGCGTTCACACCGTCCAAATTTACAACCGTCAAACCAACACCCACCAGACCGTTCAGGTTCCCGAAAACCGCTACATCCTGGCGACTGCCGAAACTCAAGGCATTAATTTACCCTTTGCCTGCCGTAACGGAGCATGTACCACCTGCGCAGTGCGCGTCCGGTCTGGAGAAATCTATCAGCCTGAAGCCATGGGGTTGTCTCCTAAACTGCGCGAATCGGGCTATGCGCTCCTGTGCGTCAGCTATCCGCGATCGGACTTACAGCTAGAGACGCAAGACGAAGATGAAGTCTACGAGCTGCAGTTTGGTCGTTACTTTGGCAAAGGTAAAGTGCGGCGCGGCTTACCGCTAGACGAAGAATAGCTAGATGAACAGAAGATCAGATATTGCGCAATCCTTGTGCTCTAGCAGCTTGCTTTAAGGACAGCAGACAAGAGATAACTATCAACAGCATTCAACAGCATTCCGTAAGCCTCCCCCATGCCCATGCCTCCCTCCCAACTTCAAACGTTCCTGGACATTGCCACCGAAGCAGCCCTGGCAGGTGGAGCCGTTCTCCAGTTTTATGCCGGCAATCTAGAAGACATTCGGGAAAAAGGGCGACCGGGAGATCTGGTGACAGAGGCTGACAAGGCAGCGGAGGCGGCCATTCTGGAGGTGATCCATCGCCACTTTCCGGATCATGCCATTCTGGCAGAAGAATCGGGCAAGATGGGCGACCCCACCAGCGAGTTTCTATGGGCGATCGATCCGCTGGATGGCACGACCAATTATGCCCATCAGTATCCTTTCTACGCCGTATCCATCGGGCTTTTGATTAAGGGAATACCCTCGATCGGCGTGATTTTTGATCCATTCCGTGAAGATTTATTCAGGGCGGCAACAGGGTTGGGAGCAACCTGTAACCGGCGTCCTATTCGGGTTTCGCAAACTGCTCAACTCAGCCGAAGTCTTTTAGTTACTGGCTTTGCTTACGATCGCCGTGAAACCCCAGACAACAACTATGCGGAATTTTGTCAGCTCACGGATTTGACCCAGGGTGTGAGGCGGGGAGGCGCGGCCTCACTGGATTTGGCGTATGTGGCCTGGGGTCGGCTAGATGGCTTCTGGGAGCGAGGTTTATCTCCTTGGGATATGGCGGCCGGTGTTGTTATAGTCGAAGAGGCAGGGGGCAAAGTCACCGCTTATGACGAAGGCTCGTTCGTGATTGAGTCGGGGCGAATTTTGGCGACGAATGGTCATATTCATTCAGCCCTGAGTCACGAACTGCTCAAGATTCGACCTTTGGCAGCATCCAGTCCTTCGTAAATTCAGTGGACTATCTTCACAAGTGCTCGAAACAAGTGCTCGCAGCACTACATTATTGGCCAAGTTAGACCAAGTACACTATAGGGAACCCTTTAGTCTAGAAGGGTCGTGGAATAAGCAGAATGTCTCTGAAGATTGATCAAGGATTATTTAATCTAGATTTCACAGACTATCACGCCATCCTTGGCGTTGCAGTAGATGCAGACATCAAGGAAATTCGGAAGCGATATTTAGCCATTGCCCGCCGCCTTCACCCCGACAGCCAGGTCACGGAAGACGAAGCCGATCGCAAAAATGCTGCTGAGTTGCTCTCCAAGTTAGTGAATCCTGCCTACGAAAAGCTTTCGCAAGAAAAAAATTATACCGAGTATTGCATTTTGCTGCGTCTCAAAGGGCAGCAGGCCCTGAAGCAGCAAGAAACCGTTGTGCTAACCAGCGATCCGGCTCGGCAGCTGGCCGCTGCCCCTGATCTGGATGTGACCTACCGGACTGCCTTGAAGCAGCTGGCAGAACGGCAATATCAGCAGCTGCATCAGGCTTTAGAAGTGGCTGGACAAATCAGCGAGCTGAATCTGGTGTATTTGATGCGCAAAGAAAGCCGAGGCGAGCCGGTGGGAGCTAGAAGACCTAGCCCTGCAGCGTCCAATTCGTCGTCCAATGCTGCATCCGGCACGCCGCCTGCTACTGCGGTGATGCCGCGATCGCCGGCTGGCAGTTCTGTGCCTCCGCAAAGAGTACCTGCTACTCGCGAAGCGTTGGTGGCTGCCTACCTGCGGCGGGCTCAAGAGTTTGAACTGAAGCAAAACTTTCCTAGAGCCATCTTAGAACTGCGGGATGCCATCAAGATGGAGCCGACCAATAGCGCCTGCCATAGCCGGTTAGGCATGATTTATCTCAAGACTAACCAAAATACCATGGCCAAAATTCACTTCAACAAAGCGTTGGAGTTGAACCCCCAAGATGCGGTAGCCTTGGAAGGTAAGAGCAGATTAGAATCCTCCAGCAGTGCACCAGCCGCTGGCAAACCTGAAGCGAAGGGCAAACCCGACCCCAAGAGCAAACCTGCTGTAAAGGGCGGTAAACCTGACAACAAAGGTAACGGCGGGCTGTTTGGGCTGTTTGGTGGCAAGAAAAAATAAGTAAATGGTCTACCAACCTCCAGTGGGAGCCAGGGATTTATTTCCCCTGGATGTTGCCCAGAAACGATGGATCGAACAAAGGCTGCAGCGGGTGTTTCACAGCTGGGGCTATCACCGGATTATTACCTCGACGCTAGAGCGGCTCGATACGCTGATGGCGGGGGGAGCCGTTGAGCAATCTACGGTGATTCAAGTGCAGGATATGGATGGCGAAGCCTTGGGGCTGCGTCCTGAGCTGACGGCTTCTATTGCCCGAGCGGCTGTGGCCCGCATGACGGAAATCACGCATCCCCAGCGGCTTTACTACAATGCCAACGTGTTTCGACGGGGCGATCGCGGCATTCACAACCGGCAGCAAGAATTTTATCAGGCTGGGGTCGAGCTGCTGGGCAGTGGCGGGGTGGCCGCCGATGCCGAAATTTTGCTCGTGCTGGCAGATTGCTTAAACCGCTTGCAGCTCAACGGCTGTTATTTGGTGCTGGGAGATGCCGGACTAACGCGATCGCTCCTTTCCTCCTTTCCTGAGCCGATCCGGAAGCGGGTGCGAGAAGCAATTGCTACCCTCGATCGGATTACTTTAGAGACCTTGCCGCTATCGCCTGACCTGCAGGCAAGGGCGCTGCTGCTGATGGATTTGCGCGGTCAGCCTATG
>DATNOY010000120.1:0-5391 GCA_036703495.1 Coleofasciculaceae cyanobacterium | reverse complement strand
CCTTGACGCACCAGCTGCAACGCCTTACAAACATCCGAAACTTGCTCCCCTGGAGCATTAGCCACTTCGCTAATTTTATCTTTCACTGCAGCGCCGCTGGTCGATTTAGCGGCTTCCGCTGCCAGGACTAAGACGGCTGCGGCATCGTAGGTGTTGGGATCATAGACGTTAGGAGCCCTGTTGAATTTAGTTTTGTAAACCTGAGTAAATTGGGCGATCGCCGGGCCACCGGCACTGGGAGCCGTGCCCACCACACCCGCTGCAATAAACTTGCCATCGGCTTTGCCCGCCAGCTCTGCCAGTTTGTCGGTCTTCATACCATCCGACAGCAAAATTTTGGTTTTGCCGTTCAGCAATCCTTGTTCAAAGGCTGCTTTCAGCACCAAACTCCCCGTTTCAGGATAGGCGACCAGCAGTACCGCATCCGGCTGACCGCTAAAGGCCGCCCGCAGCTCGGAGTCAAACGTGCTGGCATCAGGCGCATATTTTGTCGGGCTAGACTCATTAGTAACAGTGCCCCCTAGCTTCTTGAAGGCCGGAATAAAAGACTGAATCAAGCCGTTGCCATAGTCGTTGTTGATCGCCAAAATAGCCACCTTCTTCGCCCCTTGCTGCTGGGCCAGTTGGGCTAAGGCATCTCCCTGAAAGGTATCAGGCGGTGCCGTGCGGAACCAGAACCCCTTAAAGTCTCCCTTGTCCGCACGAGTCGTAAAGTCTGGGCTGGTACTGGAAGGAGAAATTTCTACCACCTGGTTGCGGACGGCAATATCTACCGCGGCCATAGAGACGGCACTACCCGCCGCCCCCACGACACCAGCCACCTTATCCACTTCGGTGAGTTTAGTCATCCCGGCTGCTCCCGCACTCGGATCGGTTTGGTCGTCTTCCGAGATCAGCTGCACCGGCTTGCCTAAAACGCCCTGGCAAGCATTGACCGTCTCAATCAAGAGGGCGGCGCTGTCTTGCATAGTGGTTCCATACTGGGCCAAGTCGCCTGTAATGGGCAGCAAGGTGCCAATTTTCAGCGCCCCTTCAACACCGCTCGCAGCGGGTGAAGCTGCCGGAGCCGATGAAGCCGCAGGAGATTCGCCAGGTGTTGAAGAATTAGAACCACAGGCAGCCGTCAAGAGTAGGAGGGCGATCGCTCCACCTTGACTTAGCCATAAACGTGCTTTTTGAGGAGTCAGCTGAGACAACATAGCGTCAAGGGATGAAAGGAATTTATTAAGAGAAGCTTAGGGCAAATTGAATGGGGATCAAAACTCCCATATGTCCAACTAGCATAAATTTCAGCTTAGGGCAAACTGGAGCGTCGGTCAAAGCAGGTTGTTTACGGCGATACAAAACTGAATTTCATCGCCCGTTCACTCTTCATAGAGATAGCGAATGCCAAGATGTTCTGCCAGTTTTGTAAATAGGGCTTGCTCTTTAAACGGCTTACACAGCAGATCGTCGCAGCCAGCGGCAAAGATAGCGGTACGCTCTTCCTGCAATACGCTAGCCGTCACGGCAATCACCACAGTTTTCCAGCCTCTAGCGGTAGATTTAATCTGACGCGTCGTTTCATACCCATCCATAATGGGTAGCCGCATATCCATCAGAATCAGATGGGGATTCCAGTTTTGCCACAGGGCGATCGCCTCTTGTCCATTTTCTGCAGACTGCACTGCAAACCCCATTTTGCTGAGCAGTTGAACGAGAAGTTGGCGATTTTCTACCATGTCTTCTACTACCAAAATTCGCCAGGTGGGTTGATTGGGTTCCAGCCCCACCAATCGCCGCCGAGCAGATCCTATGGGGAGATATCCCACATCGATGGGTTCCGACAGCACGTTGACGCCAATATAGAAGTTGAAGCAGGTTCCTTGCCCAACCGAACTGGCAACCGTAATCTCGCCCCCTAAAAGCTGCACCAACTGACGGCTAATAAACAGCCCCAAGCCTGTCCCTTTACGAGATTGGCGACCGGTTTCGGTTTGAAAGAACGCTTCAAACAGCCGCTCCAGCTCTGCCGAAGCAATGCCCAACCCCGTATCTGCTACTTCAATTAATAAATGATGGGAAAAATGGGAGACAGCACCGCCCTCTGAATCAGTCGGTCGCTCTGCCGGAGCGATCGCCGCCATCCCCACCCGCAACGTGACCCTGCCGCTTGGCGTAAATTTGATAGCGTTACTCAATAAGTTCAGCAAAATCTGACGTAGTTTATTTTCGTCTGTTTGAACCAGCCGCGGCAGATCGGGTGCCAGATCAAAGACCAGCTGTAGCCCTTTGGCACTCGCTCTCAGCTGCATCAATTCTTCCAGGTTTTTCAGCAGATGCGGTAAGTCCACCCGTCCTAAATTGACAACGGCTTTGCCCGCCTCAATCTTGGAAACCTCTAGCACATCATTAATTAGCCCCAGCAGATGTTCACCGCTATGGTTGATGATTTCTAGACTTTCTCGTTGAAAACCCGAAAGATCCTCCTCCAGCGCCAACAGTTCTGTAAATCCCAAAATGGCATGCAGGGGCGTCCGCAGTTCGTGACTCATATTCGCCAGAAACGTGCTCTTGGCACGATTGACCGCATCTGCTGCCTCTTTCGCATGCTGGAGTTCGGCTTCCATGCGCTTGCGATCGCTAATATCCCGCCCAACACTTTGAAATTCCAGAAAATTGCCCTGCTCATCGGTCACCATGCGGTTAACCCACTGCGTCCAGAGTACCTCGCCCGCCACCCTAATCTGATTGTCCATCGTTGCCACGGGCTGCTCTGGGGTCAGCGAGTTGAGCAAGTTAGACAGCTTCAGCCAATCCTCGCCAAACAGGGACTGTAAGGGATGACCCAGTAATGCTTCGCGAGGCTGCTGGAAGTAGCGGCAGTAGGCATCATTGACAAAGGTGATAGTGCCATCTGGCTGAAACCGGACAATCAGTTCAGTTTGATCTTGGACAATCGCCCGATATCGCGCCTCACTCTGGCGTAGCGCAGCTTCAACGCGTTTGCGATCGGTAATGTTGAGGTAAGTACCGACAATTTGATGAATTCGACCCTGATCGTTGCGCAAGGGGGTGAGGGTGGTTAACCACCAATAGTCTTTTCCTTGGAAGGGCACAAATTCTTCGTAAACGATGGTCTCGCCCGCAGCAATACAGGTTTCATAGTTCTTGTACCAGGTCGCCACAACCTCTAGCGGCACTAGCTCCTCATATCGCCTGCCCTGGATCTCCTCCGATTTGATCCCCATGACCCGTTCTTGAGCGGGATTCATCCCACCGGAACGAAATTCGCCATTCTCCAGCACATTCACAATGAAGAGCGGCAGTCCCATACCTTCGTAAATGCTGCGGAGAAACTGTTCTTTCTGCCGTAACTCGGCAGCAGACTGTTTGCAGTAAGTGATGTCATAGGTCATGGCTAAGACGCAAGGCAAGTCACCCACCTGGATCACCTCAGCCGAAACTTCCAGCGTGCGAATCTCCGCCGATTTGGTGCGGATCTCTAATTCCTGTTTGGTGACAATGCCCGCCGTGCGCAACGTTTGGAAAAAGCTAGCACCCGCCGCCGGATCAACCCACAAATCCAGTTCGGCAGCCGTTCTGCCACGAATTTCTTCCTGGGCATAGTGGGTAATTTGGCAAAAATTTTGATTGACCTCTATGAAGCGTTCATCGGAGAGAGACGCAATCATCATTGGTCCAGGGCTGGAGCGAAACGCTTTGGAGAACTTTTCCTCAGAGGCCCGCAAGGCCGTTTCGGCCAGTTTGCGCGATCGCACTTCCTGTTGCAGCACCGCATTTTGCTCTTCCAGCTGCTTGGTCAGGCTGCGCAGCCGCAAATGCACATTGATCCGGGCAATCACTTCTTCATGCTGGAGCGGCTTAGTGACATAATCCACAGCGCCTAGCGTCAGACCCTTAATTTTGTCCACTGCATCGGAGAGGGCCGTCATAAAAATTACGGGAATCTCCTCCGTCTTAGGAGAAGCCTTCAACAGCCGACAGGTTTCAAACCCATCTATTCCGGGCATCAGCACATCTAGCAAAATCAAGTCTGGCGTCACCCGCTGCAATTTTTGCAGCGCATTCTCGCCATCTTTGGCAATCAGCACTTCATAGCCATAGTCAATTAGCAAATCCGACAGGACTTTGATATTGGTGGGATGGTCATCCACAATCAAAATACGAGGCTTGGAAGCTAAATTCATAGGTCAAACCCGTCTGATTTAAGATGAGGTGCAATCAGCTGCACAACGGCAACATCATCAAACTGTTCGGCAAGTTGCCTCACCTTAGCCGCAAACGCTGCGTACTGCGAATTGAGCGTCTCAAGGCGCACCGCTTCTTGGACGATCCGTTCAATATGACCAATTTGAGCAGCTTCATACAAAACCATCAGATCTTCGCTGGGCGGCAGGGTCAATACTCCAGATTCATCGACGGGTTGCATCATCGATGCCCCTGCTTCATTGTCGCAAATCCAGACCAGGCTCAAATATTGTTGTAAATGCTTAAATAGTTCCTCAGCCTGGATCGGTTTGGGCAAGAAGTCGTTGAAGCCCACTGCCTGGCTCGATAGGCGATTAAACTCAAGCACACTAGCAGAAGAGGCAATGATCACGGTTTCTTGAAATTGAGGCAGCTGACGCAGTCGCTGAATCAACTCAAAGCCATCCATAACCGGCATGACTAAATCTGCAATGATCACATCGGGTTGATGCTGTAAAGCTTGTTCTAGTGCCATTTTGCCATCGCTTGCCTCAACGAGCTGAAAGCCCAAAGGTTCTAGTAGATCAATCACCACTGTTCGATTATCGGGACGGTCATCTACCACTAAAACTTTGCGCCGCTTCCCTACATAGCTGCGAATCATCGGGTTGAACAGGGGGAATGGAGCAATGGCCTCGCTGGCACCCAGTAACTCCAACTCAAACCCAAAGCGGCTACCCACTCCAGGTGCGCTTTCTATCCACAGCTCACCGCCCATTTGCGCTACCAGTTTACGCGTGATAGTCAGACCCAGCCCGGTGCCCTCACACCGTTGGCTGCGATCGCCCACCTGTTCAAACGGTAAAAAGATAGTCTGTTGCTGATCCTCAGGAATCCCCACCCCGGTGTCTTCAATTTGAAATTGCACCCGGTATGAGCTGGGAGAAGGTGGGGTAACCTGCGGCTGGGCTGAATGCCCAACCCCCAAAACCCGAAAGGTCACGGTTCCCTGCTGCGTAAACTTGACGGCATTACTCAACAGGTTGAGCAACACTTGCCGCAACCGTTTATCATCAGCATGGACGCTATCAGGCAGATCACCCACAGCCTGGTAGACAAAATCTACACCCTTTTGTTCAGCTTTAATGCGACAAAGATCAGTGACACCGGCCAAAAACGAAGGAAAGCAAAAATCTTGCG
>DATNOY010000119.1:0-6515 GCA_036703495.1 Coleofasciculaceae cyanobacterium | reverse complement strand
CCTCAAGTGTTCATTGATGGTCAGCTCATCGGCGATTCGGAAGCGCTGGCCACCTATCTAGGCGTTCAGTAGCACAGAGTAGGTGTTACAGCTGTTCTCAGTTGCGTGCAGTACAGAATATTTGTTGAAAGCCTCACTTTGCGCGGCTTTCAACAAATATTCTGGTTTTAGTCCAGCGCCAAGCGCTATATAGAGTATCCATCCCCTTCCTAGAGACGAGCTCCATCCTATCTCTGGGAAGGTAACGGATTAAGACAGGTTGTGTATCCCCAAGCCTTCCAGGCGAAAGAGATCAACCCTTGACGCAAACCACCTGCTTCAAGGTAGCGACGACATCGACCAGATCAGCTTGATTAGCCATGACTTGATCGATCGGCTTGTAGGCTGCCGGAATTTCATCCAGGACACCTTCATCTTTGCGGCACTCAACCCCTTGAGTTTGCTGGATCAGGTCATCCAGGGTGAAGCTTAGCTTGGCTTGATTGCGAGACATCCGCCTTCCTGCTCCATGCGAGCAGGAGCAATAGCTGTCGGCGCAGCCTTTACCCTTGACGATGAAAGATTGGGCTCCCATAGAGCCTGGGATGATGCCATAGTCTTCTGTGCGAGCCCGCACCGCCCCCTTGCGGGTGACGTATACTGATTCACCAAAATGCACTTCCTTCTCGGCGTAGTTGTGGTGACAGTTGACTTGCAGCAGGGGCTTCGTGGGCTTGCCGCCCGCCAGATGCTTCTCTACCACCTTCTGGAACCGGGCCATCATCACCTCGCGGTTAAATTTGGCGTAGTCTTGCGCCCATTGCAGATCATGCCAATAGGCAGCAAATTCGGGTGTTCCCTGGACAAAATAAGCCAAGTCTGGATCGGGTAGTCGGGTGTCACTCAGCTTCATCAGCGCTTTGGCTGTGCCCATATGGCGCTGAGCCAACATGTTGCCAATGTTGCGTGAACCGGAATGCAGCATCAACCAAACCTGGTTGTCGGTATCGAGGCAAACTTCCAAAAAATGATTGCCGCCCCCCAAAGACCCTAGCTGCTTCATCGCTTTCGACTCTAGATGCTGCACGCCAGCGTGCAAGTCTTTGAAATCGCGCCAGCCCTGCCAGTTGGCGACAGGTTTCTCAATCTCTTTGTTTTCGTTAAAGCCAACGGGAATGGCTGCTTCCAGGTCTAGACGGATGGGCTTCAGCTTGCCCTCTAACTGATCTGCCCGAAAGGGCATCTTGATAGCGCACATGCCGCAGCCAATATCGACCCCAACTGCCGCCGGTACGATCGCTGCGTGAGTAGCCACGACTGATCCTACTAGCGCCCCTTTGCCCAGATGCACATCCGGCATCAGCGCCACATGTTTGAAGACAAAAGGCAAGGAGGCGACGTTTTTCGCCATTTTAATTTCTTCGTTGCCTAAATCGTGATTCGCCCAAGATAGGACAGGTGAACGGGTTTTAAAAGGAACAGGTGCGTAGGGCATTTGAGTTTACCGATACTTGTAATGTTGCCGTAAGGTCTTATGTACTTTCTTCCAGCGGGCTTTCTCTTCTAGCTGAGCGCGTTGGTCTTGTTGGCGCGTTAAATAGTCCAGTTCATGCTGAAGCTTTTGGTAGCTGAGCCAGCGAGACTGATCTAGACTGCCTTGGGCGATCGCTCCTTGCACGGCACACCCTGGTTCCTGCTGATGCTGGCAGTTTCGAAAGCGACACTGCCCTGCCCATGCCTCCACATCCGCAAAGGTTTCCGAAAGGCTACTTTCTTCTGCCCAGAGTTGGATCTCTCGCATTCCGGGCGTATCGATGATCAAAGCCCCCGTAGGAAGGCGCAGCAGTTCTCGATGAGTGGTCGTATGCCTTCCCTGCTGATCTCCTCGGCGAACTGCTTGCACCGCTTGCACTTCCTGTCCTAGCAGTTGGTTGGTGAGGGTCGATTTGCCTACCCCTGAGGAACCCAGTAGCGCGATCGTTTTTCCCGGTTCCAGGTAAGGAGAGAGCTGCTCAAGTCCCTGCTGCTGGGTAGCACTGAGCGGAATAATGGGCACTAAGGGAGCGATCGCCTCTACGGCCGCCAGTTTATCCTCCAGGTCAGTACAGACATCGGCTTTGTTCAGCACAATCACTGGGCTGGCACCACTCTCCCAGGCTAACACTAGATATCGCTCAATCCGGTTGGGATTGAAGTTGTGATCTAGCCCAGAGACTAAGAACACTGTATCGATATTGGTAGCAATGATCTGCTCTTCTGTTTTAGCACCAGCCCCTTTGCGAGAGAACTTGCTTTTGCGGGGCAAAACCTGATGGATAGTGGCTCGTTGTTCGGCATGCCGAGGCTGGATAGCAACCCAATCTCCTACGGCTGGGAAATCTTGAGCCTGGGTCGCTTGGTGACGAAATTTTCCACTGACTTCGGCAGTCAGTTCACCGATCTCGGCATACAACACATAGGCATCTTTGTACTGGAGCGCAACACGGGCGATCGCCTCCCCAGCGTTAGAGCGATCGCACCGCTGAGCCAACCAATCGTTCCAGCCAAATTCATTTAATTGCATTGGAGTTTCCTTGTGAGGTTAAGGCTCACAGAGGAACGCAGCCCTAGAATTGCAGGTCAGTTCCTCTGCAAACCGCGGAGAGTTTGAAGATATTGCCATTGCTTACTGACTCAGTCATAGGTTCTTCTCCTTGGGTGTGCAAAACCTACTGTGTGCAAAACCGATTGGGATAAGGGCGTGTCGAGATAGGGGCATGACACTACATTTATACTACATATACTACATACGTTCGTTCCTCTCGTCAACTTCTTGGGAAAATTTCAGACCCAATCTGAGTTGAGTTAGGGTAAAAGAGGGCTTTTTGCTTGAACTTTTGCGGAGTACTGAACCAAAACGGATGGTCAATGCCATGACTGCTTCTAAAGACACGCTGTTTGAGCGATTTCTCGCGCCAATTTTCCAAAATTTCTTGCTCGATCGCGAGGCTATGACGGCGTACTACAACAGCCGGGATTGGGAACAAGCTAGCGATCGCTTCCGGCAACCCGGTTTCGTTTATCCCGCCTATTACCAGTCTCAGAATTTTCATGGCATTGCTGGCGGCTACCTGACCGTGGGAGCTGCCATGTCCTATGATCCAGTGACACAGTATGTTCTACCGCCCAACGAAGGTTGGGTACGACAGGAGCTTATCGATCGCATCCGTTGTCAACCTCGCCGGATTCTTGATGTGGGCTGCGGCACAGGCTCTATGACGCTCCTGTTAAAACAGAAATTCCCTCAAGCTGAAGTCATCGGCATGGATTTCTCGCCCTATATGCTGGCCGTTGCCGACGACAAAGCGAAACGTGCCCAGCTGCCGATTCAGTTTTTGCAGGGTAACGCCGAGCAAACTCGCTTAGCCACCCACAGCTATGACCTGGTCACAGCAGCACTGCTGTTTCACGAAACCCCTCCAGAGGTTTCCCGCAGCATCCTCCGAGAAGCATTCCGGCTCCTCAAGCCTGGCGGAGAACTTCTGGTGTTTGACGGCAATCAAACGACGCTGCGCCAAACAAACTGGCTGACTCAAATCTTTGAGGAACCGTACATTCAAGACTATGCCAACGGCAATCTGGATGCCTGGATGGGATCTGCAGGCTTTGACGATATTCGCACCGATGAAATCTGGTGGGTTCATCAAGTGACGCGCGGCGTCAAACCCTTACCAGCCCAAGCCGTGAAGTTTGAGTCTGTCGGCAATGCGGTCGGTACGGAGCAGTGGGCACTGGGTTGAAAGGATATGCTCCAGAAAGCTTCAGGGGCGCTGAGCGCCCCTGAAAAGCTCAAACCTGGATTTACCCAAATTTAATAGATAGCCAATTCGCTAGAGTCTGTTCTTCTGTGCCGATCGCGAACACTTTTGCGGGCCCGCCAGCGACGAATGGCGATCGCCGTCCGCATAATCGGTGACAGGTAGCCCTCCGGAATTTCTTCTTCCTCAACCACACCCAGTGGCGTACTATTCATGCACTCTGCCAGCGAGTCCAGGTAGGGTTCCAGATCAAGAATCCGCAGAATTTCATCAGCCGATTGGTAGCGATCGCGGGCCGACACCTTCAGCATTTTGTCTAAAACTTTGCCAAAGTGATCGCTCAGCTGAACCGAATTTTGCCAGTTCACTTCGCCCGTGGCGGGGTCGTAGTCAAACTCCATCGGCGGCTTACCCGTGAGTAAGTACAGGCAGGTGACCCCTAGCGCAAAAATATCGCTGGAATAGGTCGATCGCAGCGCTAACTGCTCAGGAGGCGCAAAGCCCAGCGTACCGACAAAATGGGTTGTGGTACCGTGCTGGGTACTCTCGCCGATGCGGATGAAGTGTTCCTTCACCGCTCCAAAATCAATTAACACCAGCCGACCGTCATCCTGACAGCGGATAATATTGGGTGGCTTAATGTCGCGATGGATGACCTTATTTTCATGCACATAGCTGAGGACAGGCAGAATTTCCCACAAAAACTGCTTTACCTGTAGCTCAGACAGCGTACCATTGCCCTTGATTTCGCGAGCCAGGGTGCGCCCCCTAATATACTCTTGTACTAGATAAAAATCGCCATCTACCTGAAAGTAGTCCAGCAGGCGCGGAATTTGGGCATGACTGCCCAGCTGGCTCAAGATCTTAGCTTCACGTTCAAAGCGCTGACAGGCTCGTTGTAGGGCAACAGGATTGCTGACTTTGGGACACAATAGCTTGATCACACAGAGCGGGCTACCGGGTAAGGCAACGTCTCTCGCCAGAAAAGTGACGCCAAAACCGCCTCGTCCAAGGGTGCGAAAAATCTTATACCGATCGCGAAAAAGCTTGTCCGACCCGCACATTTGACCCAGCTGAGTCTGATGCTGAGGCGAGGAGCGCAAATTATCCAGTCTTGGAACTGATGAATCCATTGGCAAGTCCAGGGGTCAGAGGTCAAGAGTTCCTTGCCGTCCAGCGCTGCAAAATTAAAGCTTGAGCGCCATAACGGCAGCCGATGGTAGATCAGGACAACACTTTGGCTGCAACAGAGGTTGCCACAACTTAGCTGCAGGCGATCGCCAAAGCGCAATCAGCTACAGATGACGGGGATCGATTGACAGGGGTCGATCGGATAAAACCAGGGCAAAGTGCATCCACACCCTCATTAAAAATTGTCCCGTCTTGACAGGCAATATAGCATCAGTAATTCTGATGACGGCGTAAAGACACCGTAAAGAGTTAAACAAGCTGTCTTCCTTAACCCATGGTGCGCCTGGCTTTAAATTTTTTCAGTAAAATTACAGCCCAAGGATTAAAAAACCATGAAACTTTAGTGTAGCAAAGCCCGGAATGAGCGTCGATCGCTTTGGAGGATCCCCTGTTTATCGGGTAGCAGGCTCCCTCCAGAAATCAATTGCCTCATACCCCAACTCAGCCAGCATTTGCCGCAGTAAAGGTAGACTTAGCCCAATCACATTGCTATGACAGCCATCAATTTTTTCAATAAATAATCCCCCATACCCCTCCAGGGCAAAGCATCCGGCGCAGTGCATGGGCTCACCCGTTGCCACATAGGCCGCAATCTGGCGATCGCTTACTTCTGCAAAGTACACCCGTGTGATCTGAGAGCGCACCAGAATCTTGTTCTGCGTCTGATCGATCAGCGCATGCCCCGTATAAAGCTCCCCAACTTCACCCCGCATCTTCTGCCAGCGCGCGATCGCCTCGGCTGCATCCGCAGGTTTGCCATAAATTTCGCCATTCAGGGCCAACACAGAATCACAGCCCAGGATCAGCGAGTTTGCGAACTGAGGCGCAACGGCTCCAGCTTTGCCTTGGGCGAGGGTTCTGACCAAAACATCGACATCCGTTACTTGAATCTGGGACTCGTCAAAATCGCTGGCACATACAATCGGTACAATTCCAGCAGTTTGCAATAACCGCCGCCGTGCCGGAGAAGCTGAAGCAAGGATAAAAGCAGGAATGCCCATAAATCACAAAATACAGAATGCAGATCAACATAACGCTGGAACATCAGATTGAGAAAACCTATGGCATCTGTTTCTCAATCTGACGACGTCTGACTACGTATGATAGGTCATAGGTACAGCGATCGCCCCTTGTCTCGACAGCCATGCAAATTCTCCTAGTGGATGATGAAGTGGAACTCACGGAACCTCTCAGCCGAATTTTGCGGCGGCAGGGCTACACGGTCGAGGTGGTACATGATGGGCTAGAAGGCAATCGACTGGCGGCGGCTGGCAAATATGACTTGCTGATCTTAGACTGGATGTTGCCCCACAAAACAGGCTTAGAGATTTGCCAAGCGCTGCGATCGCAGGGTGACACAACCCCTGTGCTATTTTTGACGGCAAAAGACACGCTGGACGATCGCGTGTCTGGACTAGATGCTGGAGCCGATGACTATTTGATCAAACCGTTCGAGCTGCGTGAGCTTTTGGCCAGAGTCCGGGCGCTTTTGCGGCGTCCACCGACCTTAGAAACGCCTGCCCTGCCGCGCCTGCGAGTTGAAGATCT
>DATNOY010000118.1:0-2732 GCA_036703495.1 Coleofasciculaceae cyanobacterium | reverse complement strand
TCTGACAGGAAATCTCTAGCATCTTTTAGCCTTACAGTAGAATCAATGTGAGTGTGACCGATTGCGATCGCCCAATACCCGCTGCCTCCTTGGGGATGATCTGCGATCGAATCCCAGTCCCAATAAATTGTAAAATCGCCGTACTGATATTTTCGTGTTTCAAGTTTTTTGAATTTGATCATTCGCGCTTTGCCCAAAACACTTCAATGTCACAGGCTTTTAAGGCTGCGAAGCAAATTGCGAATTCCATTGCCTGATGACTATAATCGACCCTGCCATTTCCAGATTCGCTTTCCATGCTAACAGTCCAGCGGTCTTGAGAAAAACTGAGACATGGATTTAGCTTTTAGACGTGAAGCCCCGCGCTCTACCTGTACCCAGGTGAGCGTCGGGATGAGAGGCGCGTGACTGAGAGCGCCCCGTCTGACCAATGCCGCAGGCGAGAGAGGGCGGGAGCGCTTGAAGGAACACACAATCTTGATAATTAAAACAGGCTGAAACGCTCACAGGGATTGAGTTCTGAGCTATAATATTTACAGGTCGATGACCCGCTAGAGCGACTAAAACGCCCATTGGGTAGTAGCGCAGTCTAGGAAGCCTATCCGTCACTGGAAACCTTGAGTAAGCCAAACGGACTGGACAGTAAGCAATCAAACTCCTTGGGGCGCAGGGAGTTTGCCCGGTGGATGCCGAAAGGTAAGCCAAAGAGTCAGTAGCAGTGTATTGCAATGCAAGCATTGACTAAAACCTCTCGACGCTGTGTAAGACCAATATCGTTCTTGGACGGTGGAGGCAACGGCGGATGAAACGGGAAGCCCGCTCTGTATGCGTAGCATCAGAGTCGGGTACGTCACCTATTAATTCCAGCGCCTTAATTAAAATTTTCTCGTTTGACATCACTTAACTCCTTGAAACAAATTAAACAATTTTTGCTGCCAGCCAAATGACAACTTAGCCCAAACTGGAACACGATAAACATGGCGAGGCTCGATCGCTCCAGCCTTAAATGCTCGCGCAATTAAGCTGGCAGCAATCTGCTCATCCCATAAATCCAGCACACCAGGCATAGATAGTCTCGTGTATTTGCCTTGCTCGTCCGAACCAGAATCTAAAACGTAATCTTGACCCTCGATCGCATCTTTGATCGTGAGTCTGTGGCGATTGCCGTAAGTATCAACTTTCATCTTGATTGCTGGATGTCAACTCTTCAAGACTCTCTTGACGCGCTATCTCATCCCAATCGCGATCGCACTCATTACAGTGCCCATGACCGTCCACAACATCAACGTCTTCACTACAGCAGACAGGACAGTCCATAAATTTTTCCTCAACCGTGTACTGTTACACAGTAACAAAACCGGTATGATAAGTCAAGGGTTGAGATTGGGATTTTCAAACGACCACCGCATCCAACGTCCGATCGCCTTTCCTCTTATACAAAAGCTCATCCGCCCGTTGCAGCGTCTTAGCAACTCCAATTGACGCCCCAACGGTGTACAACCGCCCCGACACATTAATGGGCTGCTCGATCGCTCTCACAATGCGCCACGCTACCTCCTGCCCGATCGCCAATGCATCCTCACTATCCGAAACTCGGATCAGGACAGCGAACTCATCACCACCAAACCTGATGGCAATGTCATCGGCTCTAATCGTTGCCTGAATCCTTTTAGCGATGATTTTTAAGACCGCATCACCCACGGCGTGACCACCGCTGTCGTTCACCTGCTTAAACTTGTCGAGGTCGATCGCAAGTACCGCTGAATAGTCCGTAAACTCGACAAGCGATCGTCTGTTATATAGCCCGGTGAGGGGATCTTGAATGGCAAGCGCTTTCCAGTTTGTGATATCCGCGAACTCAGCCAACAGTTGGTCGTTGTTGATCTTTATCAATTGGTAATGAAACCATGCGTCGAATCGGGGGGAGAAGAATTCTTCTGAGGTGAAACTCTCCCCTGTCCGCAACACTTCCATATACTGCTCATACACCGCGTCATAGATTGGGTCACCGCCATACTCACTTTTGTAAAGCTCCCCCAGCTGATCTCGTCCCACAGCTTTAATTGCCGCCGGGTTCATGTATGCCCACCTGAGGTCAACTGGTTCACCCGCATCATCCCGCACAACGTCGAGCACCACCAAACCCACGTTCATATTCTCCAACGCATTCTCGATCGCTTCCCCAAAGTTCAGCAGCTTATTTAGGTTCGCACCGAGGGCAATCGCCGCACACGCCGACACAATCAGGGTGCAGCCGTGAAACACCAGCATGATGCGATCGCTTGCCCTCAGCCCCTCGGCAACATGCCCGAAGCCACAGCTACAAACAAATGCTGCAAACAGGGCTAGAGTGGGCTGCGATCGCGCAGGAAACCGCCGTAGTTGCCTGATTAGCAGCAGGGGGATACTCAGGTATGTAATGCCGATGCCAAAGTTGAGAAAAGGGAGTGCCTGGATCATTGCGTTGGCTCCGTTGCGCCGACCGCAGCACCCTGGACAAACACTGTCAAATAGGGAAAATCATAGGCGATCGCCCTTAGTTGCTGCCACAGTTCAATGGTGGTGACGTACTCGCAGGTGACGGTCAGATCGCTTGACTGGCAGAACAAGAACAGCGATCGAATCAAGGACTCGGCGCGAGGATTATGGGGTAGTTCCTGAATGATGGAGCCGTCGATCTTGATGCCGCAGATGGGGAGTGTGATCATCTGGAGGAGCGGTGCCATGCCGAC
>DATNOY010000117.1:0-4670 GCA_036703495.1 Coleofasciculaceae cyanobacterium | reverse complement strand
TACGGCTATGCCTGGGAAAATGAACTCGTTCCTCTCCCATTTCTGCTCTTGGTTGATAAGCTGATTGCCACTATGTCCTATTTGATTGACTAAATTCTCTCTTTTCCCTTACTGCTCATCCACTTGTGAGAAATTCGGGTTTATGTCCTCACTTGTTTCCTTGCACACTTTTCGTAGATGAGCCTCAGTTTTATTAACACATATAGCAGTCCTTTATAGCAGTCCTTAAATCAGTTATGAGAAAACCCACAAGAGGTTTGGGGTGCCCCTCCACACCCTTCTGACAAACTATTCAGGATTGCTATATGGGGTGTTGGAAGTGCAGTATGCCAGCAGGGCGATTCCATCCGCAAGGGATTGGGGCAAGATAAAGAAACTGAATCAAAATCGGTCGTCTTAGATGTAGCTGAGCTTTTGCAGATGAAGGAATTTGATTATTCGCTGGATTTTCAGGCGATCGACTTTCGCCAGCATCCAGAACTGTACCAAATTGGTCGAGGCGAACAGGGCGTTTTGCTGGTCGAACCCTACAAGAGTGAGATCTTGCCCTACTGGAAATTCAAAACTCCAGACATTGCCCGTCAATCTGCTGACACGATCTACAGCCTGTTTCTCCAGTACAAAACCCAAGACGATTTTGTAGGGATGGATATGGCACGAAAGTTTTTGCAGATGGGGTATACGCGATCGCGTCGGTATGCCAATCACAAATCAGGACGTAAGTATGCAGCAGGTTCCAAAACAGTTCTGCCCTGTGAAGTAGATCCGATCAAAGCTCAATCTGCCAGGATTTTCTATGAAAAGTGGCAATTGGCGAAGACGGATCCAGAGTATGTGCGATTAGCCGCACGCCACCGTGAACAGTACAAAAGTTCTGAAACCGCTGCTGCCAAAAGTCCAGATTCCTATTGTCTCGGCAATTGAATAGGTTTCATTGTGGAACGCGCTTCGCGCCTCACAATGAAACCCTGGAGGTTTAGGTATTCTCAAATATTGCCGGAGTATAAGAGGAGATACTTGAAGTTCTCGGAGCTGAAAGGCATTTTTGCTCAGGAACAAACAAGCCGAGGGCTACTGGTCATTGGTTTAGATACCGAAGGGCGACAAGTTGAAGTGCTCTTTTACAGGACCAGTGCACCAACAGCCAACTGGGAAGCTGTAAATGTGAGATACCTGTAATCTCGTACCAGTGCGATCGCTGCACTAACCTGATTACAGCAAATTATTCATTTTCCCCGATCCCTACATACACACTTCAATTCCTTCGTTCCCTTCTTGGTCACACCCCAGTCGCACATATACCGATACGGACGATAAGTCTTAACCGTTTTCGTATTAGGAATCATCTGCAACTCGATGTGACCTCGACCACCCTGTTGCCCCAAGGGTGTACTATCCTCCTGCCGCTTTTAGGAGACAGAGGATACTGGCATGTTTACAAGCACTTCTTGGATATCTAAAGCTACCTGAGGTCGCGCTTGCAAGTGCAACGCATCAAAGTAGTCCCTATTGTCTGAAGTCGCTCTTAACCGGATAGGTTCGCAATCTCCAGGCAGTGAATTTTGCCCTATAGAATTACCATCGAAGTGTTTGGTAAATAAAATTTGAGTTATTGCATAAGCTTTGCTTTGGCTGCGCCGATCCTGTACTCCTCTAAGTCCTAAATAAGGAAAGTGATGAATCATACAATCAAACAATAGCTGACAGTCTTCTGCATATTTTCTGGTATCCAGAATGTGATAGTGCCATACTTGATCAATTTCTAGAGACGGAACTAAGCTTAAATGCGAATAACGATCGATTAAGTATAAAAATGCTAAGTATTGAGCAATTGCCTTGACGGTTTTTGCTCTTGTCCAACGGGGACCTGCTTCAGATTGCATCAGCTGATAAGCGATTGGCGAGAGGTCAAGCTGTCGGGCTTTTTGTAAGAAAACCGCAAAGGATGGTGAGGCTTGATTAATAACAATCATTATGAACTCCTGGGGGCCTTAGGAATAGGTTGATTCAGCGACGTGATCTATACTTCCATCACAGTTCTACGCTGATTGAGTTCATGACTGAGAATGACTGACTTTGCCAACCCCTAGACTAACTGTTGCAGCAGCTCAAGCGTTTCTACTACTTCTACCCGCATTCCTAATTGCTCAAACAATTGTCTGGCTTCTTCTGCCCAGCGGCGAGCAGTGACTGGATTATTCAAGGATTGTTCTAAGCGGGCCAGCGATCGCATGCAGAAAGCAGTACGGCAGCGATCGTTATGTGCTTGGGCAACCTGCAACCCTGCTTCCATCAGCAGACGCGCCTCAGAGAGATTGCCTTGCTTCAGAGCAACATCCGCTAACCAGTCTTTCGTTAAAAAGATGACTCGCTGCCAGTTGATCGCTTGGGCTTGACATAGCGCCTGCTGAAAGTGAACCTGAGCTTGATGATACCTTTCTGTTTTGTAAGCAATCTCACCCTGATAGTAATGCCATTGAATCCAAAGGCGCTGATGGGCTGTGGCATCTGCGGCAGCATTCAAAAGAGTTTCTGCATCTTGGAGCCATAAAGACGCTGCTGAGAACTGCTGCTGCTGAATTTGCCAGACTGCGATGTGAATGGCTAGATCAATTTGAAAAGACAAATCGGTGTAGCTATGATAGGCCCAAGCTCTAGAAAATAGAGACTCTGCGGCTTCTAAATGTTGAGGTTGACCCAGTAGAGTCAGCGTCCAGGCTCTATCAAACAGCACATCCGCTGCAATAGACCACTCTTGCCGCTGTTCTGCTGCCTGGATCAACCAATCTGTCCAGTCTAAGCGGGTAGCCCAACAGGTGAGCCGATTGCTGCTATAGCCTTGAAAATGGCTATAGCAGCGTACTTTGTGCCAGAAGTGGCAGACCTCTGAATAGCGATCGCTGGCAATACACCATTCAATCACCTCTTGCAGGTTGTCCCATTCTTGCTCTAGAGGACTATAGTTCTGCCAATCTTTCCAATCTTTACCGCCATGTGCCTCAGCAAAGGTAAGATACCACTCGACTCGACGATCATAGGCGCGCGCCTTAAAGTCAGCAGCAGTCTCTAGCTCAGCGATTGCATAGTCTCGCGTCAGAGGCAGCATATCGTAGCGTCCTGCTCGCTGACTAATCAACGACAGCTGCTGTAACTTCGCTAACCCCTGAGTAGCGGTCTGCAAATCGGTGTCAGACACATAGGCAATTGCCTCCGGCACGGCAGAATCCGGAAACAGGGCGAAGGACATGAACAGGTTATGAACTGCACTGTTTCTGAGCAGCATGACCGAATCAAAGTAAAAGTGGGCATAATTGCCAGTGGCAACGGCAGATGACTCGATTGGATAACCGCTGGCTACTAGACCGACCACGTAAATAATAGCGGCGGGAATACCGCAGGTCTGCTGATGTAGCTGATGGATCACCGCTGAACTGAGGTTAAGGCCCTTGCTGCAGGACTGACTCTCAATTAAGTTTACACTTGCAGGCTCTGGTAGAGGCGCTAAGGTAATAGAGGGAAACGGCGTGTGCTGCCGACTGGTTAGCAATACCTTAACTGTCAGCGGCAGGTCATACAGAAAAGCCAGAATTGACTGCCAATCTTCAACGGTCTCCAGGTTATCGATCACCAGTAATGTGCGCTGACGCGAAAGTTGAGCCTGAATTTGAGTGAGCTGCTGATCGAACGCCTGCAGCAAAAGGCTGGGACACTGCAAGGTATAGGCAATCGCCCGAAACACATCCTGCAGGTTGCGATCGGGCTGTAGACGCGGCAAGACGCCTGCCGCAGTGAGGCGGCTAGATTTGGCAGAAGTAAAAATGATGGCATCAAACGCTCCCGGCGATTGCAGAAAGCGATAGGCGATCGAGAGGGCTAGCGTAGTTTTGCCAATGCCGCCTAAGCCTTCAATGCTGACGCAGTGAGCCGGATGCTCGAAGGAGAGAAAGTCGAGCAATTGAGCGGTTTCTGCTTCCCGTCCAACTAAGAGACTGTAGTTGGCAACCGGAAGGTTTTGCAGAATCGGGGGTAGCTCCGAGGATCGCCGGTTTTGAGCGTATTGCTGAAAGACCGTTTGCAGGTTGCGTTTAGAGACGGGCTGGTTCAGCGCTTTAGAGAGTAGCTGCCACAGTTTGGAACTGACTTGCTTGATGTAGTCATATTGATAATCCGTGGTTTCAGCGATCGCCGCATAGGAAGCTCCTAACCAAATTAAGCGGAATACCTGAAGTTGAGTGTCGTTAAGTTGAGGATTTTGCTCAGAAGCGTTGAGGATTTCATGCAGTAGTCCGATCGCTTCATCTGCGGTCATGGTCAGTCGGGATAGGGGGGGCACACGTCCAGCCTGCTTTCAGCCACTTTCGATCGCCTATTCTGACGAAAGCGCTTTACGCAAGATTTACAGGTCTCTACTGAAAGGTTATCACCTTTTATTACCTCTCCTCACTGCGGCGATCGAAGTGTTCCACTACTTTAGTGAGTATTGCAGTGCAGCAGCACATAAATTAGGTTCAAATCGGTCACTTTTAGGTGAAGTTATGCCGATGTTCTTTGGTTCCAGGAACTGCAACTACCTTTCATGTCGCTATTGGAAAAAACTATGTTTTCATTCAAGTCAATCAAATGCTGCATAAGCTCCCTGTTGCATGCAAATCGGTCATTCTCAGTCATGA